>JAYVZW010000206.1:0-6006 GCA_043783015.1 Verrucomicrobiota bacterium | reverse complement strand
TTCTTAATCGCAACGGCGGTCAACTCACCACGGCGAGAGTGTGGCAGATTGTAAAAAAGCGCGCCGCAATGGCGGGGCTGGATCCGAAGAAGATTCATCCCCATCTGCTGCGGCACAGTTTTGCCACGCATCTGCTCGGTCACGGCGCGGACTTGCGAGTGATTCAAGAGATGCTCGGTCACGCAGACATTGCCACCACGCAAATTTACACGCATGTGGATCAGCGTCGGCTGAAGGAGGCGCACCGCAATTTTCATCCGAGGGCCTAATCAGCCATGCCTCAATGCCTATTTGCTAACATGGCAGAATGACCACGCAGGAGGCGGCGTGATGGGGACAAAAATTCACGCGTTCGAACACCCAGTTTGATTTTCCGAAGACCGGTTCCGCATGGCCGTCGCGGGTGAAACGAATGTTGATCTCGTGCGGCGAGCCATCGAGTCCCGCGCCGGTAGCTTTTAATGTGGCTTCCTTCACCGTCCACGCTTCGGTAAAGGCGCTTCGGTGGAATGGTTCGGGCAGGGCGAGCCATTGCTCCAGTTCCTGCTGATCGAAGACAATTCCGAGCAGTTCATCTGATGGCTCTTCTTCAATGATCCGCTCTACATCCACCCCGATGCCGTCCGCTTCGCCAAGCGCGATCAGGGAGCATTCTTCCGAATGCGAAACGCTGAAGTCCAGCCCCGCCGCCAGAGGATGCAGACAGCGTGGCTTGCCATGCGCATCACATTGCAGAGGCACCAACTGCGGCGGCACGCCGATCTCGCGGCCCAACATACGCTTGAGTTCTGCGCGCGTTCGATAAGCCAGGGCGCGCTGCTGGGAGCTGTGCAAATGAGCGTAGTGCGCGCGCTCATTGTGGGTGAGGATGGCTTCGTCGATAGGGCAAACGTCTTCCAGTTCGCGACCATCCAGCACCCGGCAGAGGATGGAATTAGAATCAGCCTGTTTATCAGGGCTGCTGAAAGCCAGCAGAGCCAGCATCATATTGAAGCGCTCGCTGAACTCTTCTGTGGTGCGAGGCGGCTTTGTGATCATGGCGGTCTGACGACTGAAGTTGCCTGAGACCGTGGCACGACCTTTAGGTATTTCGGATAGACAATGCCGCGCTAAAAGGGTTGAAAAATTATCTGAAATAATTCGGGCCTTCGCAGCGCGCCGTGTTCAAAGCCGCACCGGAATCCCGTGCGACGCGAGATGTTGCTTCACATCGCGCACCGTGAATTCGCCGAAGTGAAAAATGCTCGCCGCAAGAACGGCGTCGGCTTTGCCTTCATTGAGAACATGCACCATGTGGTCGAGGTTGCCCGCGCCGCCGCTGGCGATAACCGGGATGGTCACGGCCTCGCTGACCGCTTTGTTCAAGGCAATGTCGTATCCTGCTTTCGTGCCGTCGGCGTCCATGCTCGTGAGCAGAATTTCTCCGGCTCCGCGCCGGCAGACTTCGCTCGCCCATTCGATGGCGTCGAGTTCCACGCCATCGCGCAGTGCGGGCTTGCGACCGCCGTGGGTGAAGACCGTCCACGAGCCGCGTTCGTTGCGTTTGGCATCAATCGCCACCACAAGACACTGGCAACCGAAGGCGCTCGCGGCTTCGTCAACCACGCCAGGATTGAAGACAGCTGCGGTGTTCACGCTGACCTTGTCCGCGCCTGCGAGCAGCATGGCCCGCATGTCGGCCACGGTGCGGATGCCGCCGCCGACCGTGAGCGGCATGAAGCAGCGCTCGGCTGTGCGCGCGACCACATCGGCCATCGTCTTGCGTTCGTCAGATGACGCGGTGATGTCGAGGAAGACCAGCTCGTCTGCGCCTTGATCGTTGTAAGCAACGGCGCACTCCACGGGATCGCCCGCGTCGCGGATGTCGAGGAACTTGGTGCCTTTGACCACACGACCGTCGTGAACGTCGAGGCAGGGAATGATGCGCTTGGTGAGCATGGAGAATTCGGAGTGCGGAAGTCGGAAGTCGGAATTAGAGTTCGTGCGCGGCAGTGTCGCTGCCGGGTTCGCATTGTATTTATTCCGCATTTCATATTTCGCACTCCGAATTTCATGCCCGCCGCAACTCCGCACGATGGCCTGGTCGCCGACTTCCTCCAGTTTATGGCGGTGGAGCGCTCGGCCTCTCCGCGCACGCTGGAAAACTACCGTCACGCACTGGACACATTCCGCGTGAAGCATCGCGGCTACACTTCATGGGACGCGCTCACGGCGGATGATTTCCGCCAGTATCTCTTTGAGCGGATGAAGGCGGAGATGGGGCGGGCAACCATCCGGCTGCACTTCGCGGCGTTTCGCTCCTTCTTCAAATTTCTCACGCGTCGTCACGGCTGGAAAAAGAATCCGTTGCTTGAAGTGCAATTGCCGAAGGCGGAGAAGAAGCTGCCCGTCGTGCTCACGATCACGCAGGTGGAGCAAATGCTCGCGCTGCCGCTGACGGTGCCGAAGGAAAAACAAGCACCGGTCTGGGCCGGCGAGCGCGATGCGGCGATCCTCGAACTCTTTTACAGCACTGGCGTCCGACTCAGTGAACTCGCGGGGTTGAACGTGGACGATGTGGATGTTTACAGCGAGACCATGCGGGTCTTTGGGAAGGGACGGAAAGAAAGGCTCTGTCCCGTCGGCGGACCTGCGGTGCGGGCAGTGCAGAAATACCAAAGCAAACTCGGCGTCTATGACGGCCCGCTTTTCCGTAGCAAGGTGGGCAAGCGCATGACGACGCAAGCCATCAACGACGTGGTCGCAAAATACTGGCGGCTTTCGGGAATGCCCGTGCAGGTCACGCCGCACAAATTCCGCCACAGCTTCGCCACTCATTTGCTGAACAACGGCGCGGACTTGCGCAGCGTGCAGGAATTGCTCGGCCACGCGAGCCTGAGCACCACGCAGATTTACACACACGTCACCACGGAGCGGATGAAGCAGGTCTATGACAAGGCGCATCCGCGCGCGTAATCGGCTCGCATTATTTCTTCGGAAGTGCCTTCGCGATTTCCTCAGCCACTTTCTCCGCGAGATATTTATAGCCTGCGGGCGTGTAATGGACATTGGCGGGGAGCTGAATTTCTTTGATTTTCGCAAGCGCATGGGTGCGGAGATCGTCGGTCGGAATGCCGGAGGTTTTCATCACGCGCGCGGCGGCTTCGTTGAATTTCATTTCATTCCCACCGACCCGGCCCTGCGAGCCTTCGGGCACAGGGGTAGTGTTGCACCAGATGAGCTTGGCACCGGTTGCCTTGAGCTGGGTGACGAGCGCAGCAAGGTTCTTTTCATAATCCTCCAGCTTCACTTGGTAGTGGCTGCCCGGCGTGTTTACGGCGACCATTTTATTTGGATCATCCAGCACAGACTTTAAATCATGCAGGCCCCAGTTGAAATGAATCACGTCCCACTTGGATTTGCCAAGCCATGCGGGAAGATTCTTCAGGCCATTGGTCGTGGGGCCCCCGTTCGTGGGGATGCGATGAACGTTCGCTTTGCCCTTCAGCAAATCGCGCACAGGAACCGTGTAGCCCATCGAGATGGAATCGCCGATGATCAACACGCGCGGCAACCCGGGCACGTCTTCAACTTTAACAAGGCTCGGTTCGCCAGCGGGCTTGGGGTTGGCGGCGAAGGCGTTTCCGATGAGGAGCGCGAAGGCGAGGCCGGGTGACAGAATGGATTTCATGATTGTTACAAACGCGGCAGCTCGGTTAAAGCTGTCAGCCTTTAACATCATAGCAGTAAATCAAATCCTGATCGCGCAGGTAGAGCTTGCCGTTGCATACGACGGGGTGTGTCCAGATTTTTCCGGATGCTTTTCGCAACATGGACTGGGGATCAAGCTTGAAGCGGCCCTGTTCGCTCCATCCATTGGGCGAGGCTTCGATCAGTGCGACGGTGCCGGTGCTTTCTTCAAGCAGATACAACATGCCATCGGCGCAGTGGATCGCGCCCTTGCCTAATTTTTTGTCGGCCCACTTTACTTCGCCAGTTTTGAAATCCTGACAGGTCCAGCCGCCTTTTTCGCTGTAACCGTAGAGATAATCACCTACGAGGATGACGCCGCCGTGATGATTGATCATGTTGGTGTTGTTCCACAATTCCTTGGGGTTTCCATTGGTGCCGAGATCAAGCAGTTTGCTGCCGACTCCGTAGCCGCTGGTGACATAGACTTTGCCGTCCTTGAAAATAGGCGTGGGGATAACGGCGGTTTTGCCAGGCCAGTTGGAGAGCCAGAGCAGCTTGCCGGTTTTAGCGTCCACCCCGCCGACGTGCGGCATGGTGAGTTGAATGTATTGGCGGGTGCCGTTGTGATCGGCGGCGATGACGGAGGCATACTGCGCGGCGTCCGTCCACTCGGCGGACTGCCAGACTTTTTTGCCGGTCATTTTATCGAGAGCCAGCAAAGTGCCCGCCTTGCCACCAGGTGTGCAGATGACGTTCGCGCCATCCACGAGCACGCTTTCCGTATAGCCCCAGCCGGGGACCTTGCCGCCGTTCTCGGTCATGCTGGCGTGCCAGATTTCTTTTCCGTCCTTTGCGCCGACACAGATGAGATCGCCTTTCCCGCCGAGAGCATAGACGCGGTCTCCGTCCACAGTCGGCGTGCCCCGGGGGCCGTCGCCCCAGTTGTTGGTGAGCAACGCGCCGATGCGTGTCTTCCACTTGGCCGCGCCTGTTTTCGCATCCAGCGCATAGATAAATTCTTCACCCTCGTCACTGCCGCCCATGGTGTAGAGCACGTCGTTCACGATGGAGAATCCCGCATAGCCCAGGCCGGCTTTGTCGAAGACCCACAGCTTTTTCGGGCCGGACGCAGGCCATTTTTTCAGCAAGCCCTGTTCGGTGGAAATGTCGGTGCGATCCGCGCCGCGAAACTGCGACCAGTCGGCGCTCCGGGCGCTGGAGATAAACACGGTGGCGAGCAATGCGAAGATGATGCGGGCTTTCATAGTGTGTGACGCTGTGGTGTTGATGTGGAGTGCGGCGACATGCCTTGGCCCCTACCCTTACCCACATTTTACAAAATCCCCAAGTTCTTAAATTCAGCCTCTACAGGGCGTTATACCCAAGCCCAGGCAACGCCTTGGGAAATCGTCGAAAGGATCGGCCTGCCCTGCAAGATGGGAACAATGAGGGGACGCCCACTGTTTTCAAACTCAACTCCCCGGAAACGCACGGGCACCGCCACGCTTCATGCCTTCTTCAATTCGGGCACGCTTGGCCGCTTCTTCGTCCTCGATGAACAAGGCGATGCCAATGACTCCGACATTGCGCGCCGCTTTTTCGCCGCCCGTTTTTGCGGCATGGGATTCTCGCACGGAACCAAACTCAAAGCTGCGCAGTTTCCCACCGGATCTCATGCCGCGAATGTGGATGGTGCTGCGTGGTGGGATGACGTAGCCGCGTTTGGAGAATGCTGCGGATGCACTGTCGAGAACATCAAGTCCATCCACGGACACGACAACCTCAACCCGTTGCTTTGAAGTGTTTTCCAACTCAATGGTATAACTCCGCCCGGCTTCTCCAATGACAAACACCTTTCCACCAGCTTCATACCACGACTGTCGGCCATCGTCCCAACCGGTCCAGAGGCTGGCGCGCAGCGTGCCATCGGAGAGTTCAAAGCGTCCGCTGTGCTTGGAAGGCTTCCCGGACATGCCAGCCATCGCCTTCGCCCCCTCCTCGTCGTTGTAGTAAAATGACGCCAGCTTATCGGGCGTATTATGATTGCGGCGGTAGAAATGAGCGTCGGTGGTGCTGTCCCAAACCTCATGGCCGAGCGTAGTTCCCAAGCCGGGGCGATCCTCCAGTTTTCTGGCAAACGAATCTTGTGCGCCGGGAACGGGGCCAGATCTGAGTCCCGGCCACGACTGAGTGGATTCATAATTCGCCTTGGAGAGTGATTCATTGCTGGCGCACGAATTAAGAAACAAGGCGCAAAGAAGAACAAAAGCAGAGAGGGGGATGCGAATCGTTTTCATATGCAGATTTTTCTACACTTAATTCCACGCGTCAACC
>JAYVZW010000205.1:0-6040 GCA_043783015.1 Verrucomicrobiota bacterium | reverse complement strand
ATCATCTCCGCGCAGGGCTATCTGGAACTGGGCATGTTCCGCGATGTCTGGCGCGAATTGCAATCGCTGCCCGCGAAATTCCTCGGGCGCGGGGATGTATTGGAAATTCTCGTGCTCAGCCTGATGGGCGAGGCCCGATGGAAGGAGGCGCTGGAACTGGCGAAGCGGCTCCGTGAGGGAACGCCTTCCGAGCCGGGCGGGTTTATCCACGAAGCCTATTGCCTGCATGAACTCGGTCGCACCAAAGAGGCGTTGGATATTCTTCTGAACGGGCCGCCGGCGCTTCGTGAGAAACCGGTGTTCTTCTACAATGCCGGGTGCTACAGCGCCCGCTTGGGCGATGTAGCGGGAGCGATGAAGATGTTGCGCAAGTCTTTCGAGATGGACGCCAGCCTGCGGCGGTCTGCGCGATTCGATCCCGATCTGGAGACGATCAAGGACAAGCTCTAAACTGGCCATGAAGCCGCCGCTGTCAGAGCAAGAGCGCGAAAAGTTTGCGCGAGTCTTTGAGCAGAATTTTCGCGAACGCAGCGAAATTGGCGCCTCGTTCAGCGTCTGGCGGGGTGAAGAGGAAATCGTGTCGCTGGCTGGCGGGCACATGGATCGGGAGCGCACCCGGGAATGGACGTCAGAGACACTGGTGCCGGTCTGGAGCGCGACCAAGGGACCCGCGGCGCTCGCCTGTTTGCTCGCACTTGATGAAGCGGGTTTGACGCTGGATGATCGCGTTTGCGAGGTCTGGCCGGGATTCGCAGCGGCGGGAAAGGAGCGGATCACGTTTGTCCAAGTATTGAGCCACACCGCTGGACTGTGCGCACTGGACAAGACGGTTTCCATTACGGATTACGAGGTTGTGATCAAGGGCATCGAGGAGCAAGCGCCACTTTTTCCGCCCGGAACGTGTCAGGCTTACCATGCTCGAACTTTTGGTTTTATCTTGGAGCAAGTCATTTTCTATATAACGGATAATAAAAATTTAGGAGACTATTTACACGATAAAATATCTATTCATTTGGGATTGGATTTCTGGATTGGTCTTCCTCGCGATCAGTTTCCGCTTGTGGCGACCCTTTATCCCGGCAAGCTCCGGGCGGAGTCGTCGCATGATCCATTTTTGCAGGCCATGAATACTCGTGGTTCGCTCACGCAGCGAGCCTTCCAATCGCCAGCCGGTTTGAACTCAATCCAGCAAATGAACCAGCCGGACACTTGGGCGCTCGGACTGGCCAGCATGGGCGGAATTGGCACGGCATCGGCATTGGGAAAATTCTATGCCATGCTGGCCAACGGCGGCAGATGGGGCGGGCGGCAGGTGGTGCCGGAGCGGATCATTCGATTGCTCACCCAGACGATTTCGCAAGGAACTGACGCCGTCTTGTGCTCAGAACTCGCCTTCAGCGCGGGTATGATGCGTGATCCCGTGGACGCAACGGGAAAAAAGACACGCGCCCTTTTTGGGAAGTCACTTGCTGCCTTCGGACATCCGGGGGCGGGCGGCAGTCTGTCGTTTGCCGACCCTGAGCGAGGCCTCGGATTTTCCTATGTGATGAACCAGATGGAGGTCGGCGTGCTTCCGGGGGAGAAAGCGTTGAAGCTGGTGGAAGTGTTTGATCAACTCGTGTGAGAACGACGCAGCTTGCGACTGCCTAAAAAAATGGCGCGGGCTATGCAAGCCAGCGCCATTTAAAATGTTTTGTTCGGAACGAGGAATTTATTCCCATTCGCCGCCGCCACCGCCGTCGCCGCCGAAACCGTCACGTTTACCACGGTCCCAGTTCTTCTTGCCTTTGTCGCGGAATCCGCCGCCACCTCCACCACCGCCTCCACCACCACCAGAGTAGCCGCCACCGCCGCCACCGCCGGGAGGTCTGAAACCCCCGCCGCCTCCACCACCGCCGCTGGGTTTGCCTTGATACGGACGATCTTCACGCGGACGCGCTTCGACGACCTTGAGCGGACGTCCTTGAAGTTCAGAGTCGTTGAGGGCGTTGAGAGCCGTGCGGGCCTCATCGTCGTTGGGCATTTCCACAAAGGCGAAGCCACGGGAGCGGCCGGTTTCGCGGTCGAGGATGATACGGGCATTGCTGACCATGCCGTGGGCTTCGAAGGCTTCCCTCAGCTCAGCGTCGGTGAGCTGGTAGGAGAGGTTGCTGACGTAAAGATTCATTGAACTGGTTTTATCTTTTTAACTCGCCATGGAATTGCACAAGAGGTCCGATCCATGGCGTTGAAACCAGATTCCTGATGACGTGTTGGGAGCCACGCCGAGCGCGATTTATCGCCGACAAGTTGGACAAGTCAAGCATAGGAAAACATTCCGCAGATGATTCCTCCGGCCCTGTTTCAGTAGAGCAGGAGGGCCAAGTCACTGTCAGACATGGAACGCGTGTCCTGCTGGGCAAGCAGGATGCTGAATTGCTCCATCTGATCGAGGGCGGTGGCGACATCGTTTTCTGGTGTGCCAATTGAAGACGGGGTGACGGAATTTTCTACGCTCACGACCGTATTTGAGAGGGCGATGCCATCATTCTCATGGAGCCAGTAGCCGGTCAGCGCAGCCGCGAGTAGCACCGCGCTGGTGGCAGCCAGCGCAGGGCGCATGGTGAACCTGGCATCAAACCATTCTGACATTCGTTCCCACACCGTCTGGCCTTGGGAAAGCTGGCGCACGGAACGCATCACGTTTTGCGTGAAGTTCGGACGCGGCTTCACGGCCTTGGCCTTGCCGAGCAATTTAGAAAGTGGGTCTTGAGGACTGAGGGGTTCCATGACGGTTATTTCAACCGCAGTCGCGGCGGAAAGTTGCATTTTTATTCAGGCAATTTTGCTTGGGATGCAACCGTGATTTCATCAGCTTCGGAAAGCCGGATGATGTTCACGGCACGGGCTGGGTTTTGCTGCCGATGCACCAAAGAGTTTTGTCCGTGCGGATGAAAAGATGGTTCCAGGCGATGGCGGGCGTGGCATTGATGGGGCTGTCAAGCTTGTTGGTGGCGAGCGTTTCAAATTTGTTCCCGGCCTTGATGACGACAACATCGCCGGATTGGGAGGCGCAATAAATTTTACCATCGGCGGCGACCGGGCTGCTGAAGTAACGCGCGCCGCGTCCGCCGGTGCCCGGCAGTCGCTCACTATAGATTTCTTCGCCGGTGGGGAATTTCACACAAGTGATGATGCCGCCGTCGCGGATGAGATAAAGGCGGTCGCCCATGAGCAGCGGAGTGGGGACGTAGGGAATGTTCTTGATGATGGAGCCGATGATCTGCGGCTTGCTGCCGCCAAGTTTCAGCAAGGTGCTTTCCTTGCCACCATCGCCTTGCCCGAAAGTGGAGAAGAGCACGTCGTCTTTCAAAATGAAGGAGCCGACACTGCGCTGCTGGTAGCCGGGATTGTGCTGCCAGTTTATCTTGCCGCTGAGCGCGTCAATTCCCATGTAGCCGCTGGTGGTGTTGGCGAGAATGAACTCGCGCTTGCCGCCGGAATCGCGCACGATGGGAGTGCTGTAAGGATTGAGGGTGTTGGGGATTTCGAGTTTCCATTTTTGCTTCCCAGTCGCGATGTCGAGCCCGACGACGGAACTCTTCCAATTCATTTGTTCGGGCGTGGCGAAGGTCTGGCCTTTCTTGCCGGTGTCGAACTCCGCGCGCACCAACATGATGCCGTCGGCGATGATGGCGGATGCGCCGGAGCCGTGTTCGTGAATGTAATCGGCCACATGCGTGTTGTGCCAGAGGAGTTTGCCTGTGTGATCAAGTGCGAGCGCTTCAACGGCGTTGCCACTGGTCCAGTTCACATAGACGCGTTCGGCATCAGCGAAAGGTGTGGACGAGGCAAAGCTGTTGAGGCCGTTTTGTTTGTGCTCGGTAAAAGTTACTGCATAGCTCCACAGGAGTTTGCCATTGCCCGCGTTGAGACAAAGAACGGATCGTTTGCCCGGCCCGGCTTCCGCTGTGAGGAAAACCTTGTCACCATAAACTACGGGCGATGAATAGCCTCGCCCAATATCTGTTTTCCAAGCGATGCTGGTTGCATCAAAGGTTGCGGGCAAATTTTTTGCCTCTGCGACCCCGGAACCATTTGGTCCGCGAAACCGCGCCCAGTCCTCGGCATGAACGGAAAATGAAAGGACGCTGAAGAAGAGAACAGAGCAGGGGAGGATCGGATGTTTCATGACGGTGATATGGAGATGCGGCAATAAGGACTGACAACGAGAGATAATGCATGAACAATGAGGCAAATAAAACGAAGACAACATACCTACTCTGGCACGAATTATTGACAGACTCTCGCGCATCATCCTGTTTTCATCACCCCCATGTTTAACTCCGCGTTCTCGCTCATCTTGGTCGCATCGCTATCCCTTGTCCCATCGCTTCATGCCAAGGCCGCCAAGAAACCCAAGGCTCCGGCAAAATCCGCGCTCGACGAAAACGCCATGGCCGGTGCGCAGGGCCGCAAGTGGGCCGATTGGATCGAGTCGGACTTCCCGTTCTTCAGCTCTGCGCTCGACGCGCGCGACGCGGGCGAGGGCTTCCCCAAGGACAACCTCACTCCGCGCGGCATCATCCTGAATCTCGGCCACAATCTTTGGGCCTGCTTCGACACCGACCTCCTACGCATCGCCTGCATCTGGCAGGGAGAGGAAGGAAAGCCGCCCGTCACGCAGAATGCGCTCGCCCCCGGCTCCTATCAAATCGCCGGCCAGAAGACCAAGGACGGCCAGGACGACCTGCCCAAGCCCGTCGGCAAAGTGTGGCTCGCCAACGGCATCTACCCCGGCTGGCAGGTGCTCAAGTCACCCGATGACAAACCAAGCTTTGTTGATCCAAGAGAACTGGGGCCGGACAAGGGGGAGGTGGGCAAAGGACCGGTTGGCTTCTTCAAAGGCGCGCGGCAGACGGAGTCGGGCATCGTGCTTGATTACACGATTGCTGGCTTGAAAATCAGCGATTGCCTCAAAACAGAGGAAACATGGTCAAGGTTAGCTAATGGCGACACCGCGCCGCTAGGCTGGGCTGTCAGAAGATTTATTCGCGTGCTCAATGTCAAAGACCAGAAAGTCGCTTTGGTTCTCGACGAGCACTTAAGAGGTGGAGCGGCAGCTTCAATCCAACTTCTCGAAAAAGCCGATCCAAACGTCCACATGGAGGAGCATGCACGTGAGACAGCAACCGCAAGAATCGTCTCGCTGGCAGGAGGATGGCCTGGTTATGAGCTGCATTGCTGGATTCAGGCGCCTGGGCAGAGCGGATACTACCACATCCCTGTAACTCTCAGCCGATTCTTCAAAGACCTGAAGCCCAGCCCGCCTCACTGGCCCCAGACCGTCACCACCAAGGCCACGCTCTCGCAGAAGGACGACGCCTATGTCGTGGACGACATCCCGTTGCCGCTCGACAACCCGTGGAAGCGCAACGTCCGGCTCGCCGACATCGCCTTCCTTGATGACAAGGGCAACGCCGCCGCAGTCACTTTCGACGGTGATGTCTGGCTCATCTCCGGCCTCGTCGGTGACATGAAGGAAGTGAAGTGGAAACGCTTTGCCAGCGGGCTGCATGAGCCGATGAGCATCATTGCGAGGCCGCGAACATTGAACTCTGAACATGGAACATCGAACATCGAACAAGAAAAGACGAAGGATAACGCCTCAGACCATTCGAAGTTCAATGTTGGAAGTTCAATGTTTGATGTTGAACTGTTCGTTTATGATCGCAACGGCATCTGGCGTCTGCGCGATACGAACAACGACGGCGAGGCCGACGTTTACGAGATGTTCTGTAACCGCTTCGCCCAGACGGCGGAGTCACGCGAGTTTCCTAGCAGCATGAAGCTCGCGCCGGACGGTTCCTTCATTATCAGCAAAGGCGGTCAACAGGGGACCACGCTCGGCAAGCACAATGGCACGGTGATCCGGGTGTCGCCGGATGGGAAGAATTATGAGGTGATGGGTTATGGTTTGCGGCAGCCTTTTGTCGGTGTGCATCCGAAGACGGGCTTAGTCGTCGCCAGTGACCAGGAAGGCAACTATGTGCCGACGACG
>JAYVZW010000204.1:0-2004 GCA_043783015.1 Verrucomicrobiota bacterium | reverse complement strand
CGGGATCCTTCGCCGCTTTGCGCAGGTGATCGAAATAGCCAATCTCGTGCAACAACCTCTCAGTCAAGTCAGCGAACGCGGTCAGGGGCGCGCCTGCGAGGGAGTGGAAGCGCTCAATCAAATCCACGAACCCCGTGATCGCGGTCGTTGCGCGCGCGGAGAGCAGCGACTGAAACTCAGCGTCTTGGAGCGCGGCGAAGACGCTGCCTTTTTTCTGCATCGAATGCGCCCGCGCGAGTTCGGCGGTGTTGGTGCCGATGCCGCGCGTCGGCGTGTTGAGGATGCGGAGCAGGCTGACGTCATCGTCCGGGTTCGAGATCGCGCAGAGGTAGGCGATGAGGTCTTTAACTTCACGTCGGTCGAAGAAACTGCGCGCGCCCACGACGCGATAGGGAATCTGTTTTTTGCGGAACTCGGATTCAAGGATGCGCGACTGGTCGTTGGTGCGAAAAAGCACAGCGAAGTCCTCCCATTTCAGTCCCTCGTTTTTTTTCTTTTCGATTTCGCCCGCGATAAGTTCGGCTTCTTCCTTGTCGTCCTCGGCAATGAGGAGCCGCACGGGTTCGTTGCTGGCGTTGTTGTTCCAGAGATTTTTTCCGCGGCGCCCGGCATTGTGGCGGATCAGGCTGTTGGCCGTATGCAGGATGGGAATCGTGCTGCGGTAGTTTTCCTCCAGCTTGATGATTTTAGGATCAGGGAAAAAGGATTCAAATTCGTTGATGTTGGTGATGTCGGCACCGCGCCAGCCGTAGATGCTTTGATCGTCATCGCCCACGACGCAGATGTTGTGCGGTGGCGGCACCAGCGCCCGAAGCATTCGCATCTGAAGCGAGTTGGTGTCTTGAAACTCGTCCACCATCACAAAGCGGAACTTGCTCTGGGCTGCCTCGCGGATACTCGGATGCTCCTCAAGAAGCTCGACCGCCTTGAGGAGCAGATCATCAAAGTCCATGGCGTTGAGCGCGCGCAGTTCATCGTGATACAACTGATACAGCGCACCGTCCAGTGTCTCCATGGGATCGCCGGGGCTGATGCCGTAGTTCTTGGCCTTGCTGATGCGGCTCAGGGCGACGGCCGGGTCAAGTGTTTCATCCTTGGTGAGCAGTCGCGTGAGAATCTTCTTCACCAGTCCTTGCTGTTCGTCCTGGCTGTAGATGGTAAAATTGTTTTTGTATCCGAGGATGGCCGCGTGTTGCCGCAGCAGGCGCAGGCAGAAGGCGTGAAATGTGCCGAGCGTGATGGCCTTCGACTTTTCACGGCCAAGAAGTTCCGTCACGCGCTCGCGCATTTCATTGGCCGCCTTGTTCGTGAAGGTGACGGCAAGGATGCTGGCGGGATCAATCCCTTCCTGCACCATGAAGGAGATGCGCATGGTGATGACCCGTGTTTTCCCCGTGCCTGCGCCGGCGAGAATGAGCACCGGACCGCGAATGGTTTTCACGGCTTCGCGTTGCTGGAGATTGAGAAGCGAATAGGAAAAACTCATTGGGGGCGGCATGATGGCGACAAGCCGCCGCGCCTCAAGCGCCAAAGAGAAATTCCTGCGGTTTATTCAGTGGGAAGTCTGCGCTCCCGCCACTCGCCCAGCACTTTCGGCAGCAGCAAATGCTCCTGTTCCTGGATGCGTGCATAAAGCGACACCGGTGTGTCGTCCGGCAAAATCTGCACGCTTGCCTGCGCGAGCACGTCTCCGCTGTCCAGCTCCGCGTTCACAAGATGCACGGTGCAACCAGTTTCGGAGTCGCCGGAGTTCAGCGCCTGCTCCCACGCGGCGACGCCCTTGAACTTAGGCAGCAGCGAAGGGTGAATGTTCACGATGCGCCCTGCGAACTCGCCAAGCACGGGCTCTTTGAGCACGCGCATGAATCCGCCGAGCACCAAGACCTGCACGTTGTGTCGCTTCAAGTGATCGCAAACTTCCTTCTGAGCACTGGCGGAGAATCGCCTCGGATGATCGCCGGGATCAACAAAGATCGCGGGCAGGTTTGCGGCGCGCGCTTTTTG
>JAYVZW010000203.1:0-6085 GCA_043783015.1 Verrucomicrobiota bacterium | reverse complement strand
CGAAAGCAAAAGAAAACGGCGACTCCACCCTGCTGGCGCGCACGCCGTTTCACGATCAACTCTACGCCACCTATCCACTGGGCAAGGTGAGCGCAAGCGGTGAGGACGTGGGCTTGCCCGAGGGCCAGATGGGCAACAGCGAGGTGGGCCACCTGAATCTCGGCGCGGGGCGCATCGTTTATCAAGACCTGACGCGCATCAACAAGTCGATCCGCGATGGCGAGCTGGCAAAGAATGCCGTGCTGCTGGAGGCTTTTGCCAGGGCCAAGGGGAAGCGCCTTCACTTCCTCGGACTCGTCAGTGATGGCGGCGTGCATTCGCATCAGGATCATCTTGTCGCCTTGTGCGATGCCGCCAGAGCAGCAGGCGTGGAGGACTTGATGGTTCACGCGATCACCGATGGCCGCGATACTTCGCCGAAGGGTGGCGCGAATTATTTGCACAGACTGGAGAAAGATTTGCAACCCAGCGGCGCAAAGATTGCCACGGTGATCGGACGCTATTTCGCAATGGATCGCGACAAGCGTTGGGAGCGCACCAAGCTTTCTTGGGACGCCATCGTGCTGGGGAAGGGCCAAAGCGAAATCATTACTCCCAGCGCTGCGATTCTGGCGGCGTATGCCGGCGAACCGCGCGGTGATGAATTTTTGCAGCCGATG
Organism: Verrucomicrobiota bacterium; assembly: GCA_043783015.1. Lineage (GTDB taxonomy): Bacteria > Verrucomicrobiota > Verrucomicrobiia > Verrucomicrobiales > Verrucomicrobiaceae > VFKE01. The sequence continues at coordinate 5,426 of JAYVZW010000203.1, read as the reverse complement.
ATTTTCGGTCACGCGAGCGAGCAGCGGGTGCGCGATGGCGATGTCGTTTTGTGGTTCAACTTCCGCGCGGATCGCGTGCGCCAGCTCAGCGAAGCGTTCTTGAAAAAGGACTTTGATGGCTTTGACCGCGAAGTCACACCCGCCGTGCATTACTACACCCTCACGGAATACGACGCGACGTATTATGAACTTGGCTGTCGTGTGGTTTTCTCGCCACAGGGCCTGAAGAACATCCTTGGCGAAGTAGTGGCTGCGGCAGGCATGAAGCAGCTTCGCGCGGCCGAGACGGAAAAATATCCGCACGTCACTTTCTTCTTCAATGGCGGCATTGAAGTGCCAAATCCCGGTGAGGATCGCTATCTGGCTGTCAGCCCCAAAGAAGTGCCGACCTATGATAAGAAACCGCAGATGAGCGCACCGGACCTGGCCTTTGAAGTCGTGCATCGCTTGGAGAATTACGATCTGGTCATCCTGAACTTTGCCAATCCCGACATGGTGGGCCACACCGGCGTAGTCGAGGCGGGGATTCATGCGTGCGAGACGATTGATCTCGCCGTCCGGCTGGTGGTGGAGAAAGTTCTCGCGCTCGGCGGTAAGCTCTTCATCACCGCTGATCACGGCAATTGCGAACTCATGCGCAATCCCGACGGCAGTCCCAACACGGCGCACACCACGAACCTGGTGCACGGCATTTATGTTGCTGCTGACGCGAAGGATTTCACTGTGCGCGATGGCATTCTCGCGGACATCGCGCCCACGTTGCTCGATATGCTTGGCGTCGCGCAACCCGTGGAGATGACGGGGCGGAGCCTGCTGGTGAAAAAATCGTGAGATGAATTCATCCTTGCGAGTCGGCCCGCGACGGCTATCTTCACGGCCCGTCAAGTGCCGCGTGGTGTAACGGTAGCACAAGAGATTTTGGTTCTCTTTGTTAAGGTTCGAATCCTTACGCGGTAGCCACTCCAGCATTTATTTCCTCAATGAGCGGCGAAATCTGGATACTTTTCAGACAATAAAACAAATTCTCAAACTAAAAAAATATGGGGCTTCTCGATGCACTAATGGGTTCACTGACTGGAAAAGCCACTGCTCCTGATGGAGCCGAGAACCCGCTGCTGGGCGCACTGGGCGCACTGATGAGTAACAGCGGCGGCGTGCAAGGTGTGCTGGATAAATTTACCAAAGGCGGCCTTGGCGATGCTGCCGCATCATGGGTCGGCATGGGCGAGAACAAGCCCGTCTCCGCAGATCAGGTGCATCATGCACTCGGAGCCGATCAGATCAGTGCGGTGGCCGCTAAGCTGGGCATCGATACCAGCAAAGCCTCCAGCTTGCTCGCGGAATTCCTGCCGAAGGTAATTGATAAACTGACGCCATCCGGCCAGGTGGATGCCTCGGCGGATCATCAAGGACTGGCTGCGCTGTTGCCCTCCTTGCTGAACAGCTTGCGCGGGAAGGTTTGAGAATCTCGACGGGACTCGCGAGCTATGGTTGATTGTCATTGCGGATGCGGCATCGTCCGCAACTGCGAAAAATGAGCAAGCCTTTTCAACTCACCGGCTGCACAGCCATCATCACGGGTGCCTCTTCAGGGCTGGGCGCGGAATTCGCCCAGCAGATTTCTCCAAAGGCGGCTGTCTTAATTTTGGCCGCACGCAGTGGTGATGCCCTGAACGAACTGGCGACGGAACTGCAAAGGCAGAATGCATCTTTGCGCGTCCTGACTTGCGCTTGTGATCTGGCGACGGGCACCGGTCGTGCCGCGCTCTGGAAATGCGTCGAGGATGCGAATCTGAAACCCACACTGCTCATCAACAACGCCGGGGTGGGGGATTACGGGGACTTCGCCGATGCGGACGAGGCGCGCATCATGCTCCAGATTAACCTCAACATCACGGCACTCACCTTGATGATGCTGGAGTTTGTCCGGCGAATATCCGCCACGGCAGATCACCCCGGTGCCGTGCTGAATATCAGTTCGCTGGCCAGTGTCGCGCCCATGGCTCAAATAGGAGTTTATGCGGCGACCAAAGCTTATGTGTCGAGTCTCGGCGAGTCTTTGCGAATCGAGCTGGCAGCCCGTCATGTGCAGGTTCTTACGGTTTGCCCCGGCCCCACCCCGACAAAATTCGGGAGCAATGCGCGGCGTCCTGATGGCGCGGACATCGTCCGCACCGGACAGGGAATGCTGCGGATGCCGCGTGAAAGTGTGGTTGCTATCTCGCTGCAAAAACTGGAGAGCAATGTCGCGCGAGTTTTCCCCGGATGGCGGGTGGCGCTGGCTGCGATGTTATTTGAAAAAATGCCGCGACGCCTGCTGAGATGGGCCTTCGGTTTGCGTTATCGTCAGGCCGAACGAAAAAGCTAGCATCACTTCCCCATGCCTGACGAACTCCTGCCAAAGGATCCCTCTCCGCCGGTTACCACCAATCCGCAGCGCGGCGCCTTTGAACTCAAAGGCGTGGAGATTCCTCCGCCAGAGCAGGAAATAAAATATCTGCCACGCTGGGAACCGCCGGCAAAACGCGGCAACACACTCGGTGTCTTGAGCCGCATCCTGATGTTACTCGTGGTGCTGGGCATGCTCATCATGCCGTTCACGCCCTTCGCGTCGAAGTTGAAAAAATTCGTCGCCGAGATGGTGGAAAATTCCCGCAAGGGGAAAGTCATCGACAGAGAAGTCCTGGTGCCGAAAGAGGTGATCAAAGAAGTCATCCGCGAAGTGCCCGCACCACCACCGCCGCTGCCGTCAAAATTTGTCCCGCGCAAGGATGTGGATGTGGCCACGCTGTTCAATGGCATCACCATCGAGTCCAAGCTGGAGACCAGCGAGGGCAACTTTGCCAGCCTTTCTGCGGCGGACCCGGACGCCTATAAGGTGGAGTTCAAGGTCAAGGTCAACGTGCCCAAGCCGAATCAAACTGTCGCCGAACTCGCGCGGCTCAACAGCCATCTGCCCAAGATGCTGCCCGATCTGGAAAAGCTGCTCAGCAGCGGGAAGGTGTCCGGCTTCTATCACAAACTCTACGAGAACAAAGTGACGCTGGTGCAACGCAACCTCACGCACCTCAATCGCTTGCTCGACCGGCACAATTTCTTCGACTGTGAAACCATCCTGGAGTTGCAGCATCCAACCAGCAAACGGCGCGCCCTTCTTCTTCAGAGCGACATGGATGTGGTCGCCGACGGCTCCGACGGCGACCGCATGGCGGAGATGACAGCCGACATTTACAACAGTGATTTTTATCAGCCATTTACCAGTTATGAATGGCCCAAGCAAGGAACGGCCGCCAATCCGCTTCTGGCAAAATGGCAGGCGAAAAACGAGGTCTTGAAAAAAGAAGCTGCGCAAAAAAACCTTTCCGCGTCCCGCAAAGCCGACATCAAGGCGCAAATACAGCATCTCGAAACCGAGATCAAAGCCTTGAAAACCCGCAGCAGCCTGATCGCCGAGAAGGATCCATTCATTGTCCTCTCGCTTCTCTTCAAAGACTACCCGCGCATTATGCCTCAAGCCCCGGCGATGGGCGATTACGCGGCGGTGATCCATGAAGATAAAATTTATCCTGCCATCTGTGGCGACTACGGCCCCAGCATGAAGATGGGCGAAGCTTCGCTCGTGCTGGCAAAAAAAATCAGCGACAAGGCCACGCCCTATAATCGTGGAGAAGATTCCTTGAAGGTCACTTATCTGGTATTCCCGGGAACGGCCGAGAAACCGTTCGGCCCTCCGGACTACGACAAATGGTATGAAAAAGTAAGCGGATACATTGAAGAGCTGGGCGGTCTGGGCAAAGACTACACGCTCTACAAGTGGGAAGTTCCCAAGCCCGTGGTGCCGACAGTTGTCCCTGAGGAAAAGAACAATAAGCCCCCTACCGATACCAAGACGCCCGCAACAACGAATAATGACACGCACGGCGAGACCGCAAAGCCTCCGGCGGCGCCTTCAATGAATGGTAAAAAATCTTAGGGAAGCGCTGATTAATCGCAAGTAGAAGCGACGCCCTCGTCGCTTATCCCAGTGAACAAAGCGACGTGGGCGTCGCTTCTACTCTTTGTTCAGCTTTTCCTTAGTGTAATTTGGCATGGTAGGGCGGGCGCACCGTCTGCCGTAACTACCGAAATTGCGGCAGTAAACGTCACCTCGCCACTTCCACCAGATGCTCCGCCGTCATGCCGAGTTCCTTCATCACGGTGTTGCCGGGAGCGCTGATGCCAAAGCGGTCGATGCCGACGACTTTGCCTTCGAGTCCAACGTATTTCCACCAAAGGCCGGTGACGCCAGCTTCGATGGCGATGCGGTGTTTGCAGGAAGAAGGCAGCACTTCATCACGATAGCTCTGCGGCTGGCGGTCGAAGATTTCCGTGCAAGGCATGGAGACGACGCGGACTCCTTCGCCGAGAGTCTTCGCGGCGTTGACGGCGTGTTGCAGTTCAGAGCCGGTGGCGATGAGGATGGTTTTTAGTTCGCCGGTTTCTTTCACGAGGATATAGCCGCCTTTGAGTGTGCCTTCGCGGCGGAAGCTGGCGGAAACGGAACCTTGATGCGGAATGTCCTGACGCGTGAGGGCGAGCAGAGTCGGGCCGTCTTTGCGACTGAAGGCAAGCGCGAACGCAGCGGCGGTTTCTTCGATGTCGCCGGGGCGGATGACGTCGAGATTAGGAATCACGCGCAGGCCGCTGACGGTCTCAACGGGCTGGTGCGTGGGGCCGTCTTCGCCGACGCCGACGCTGTCGTGAGTGAAAATATAAGTGACGGGGAGTTTGCTGAGCGCGGCGAGACGGATGCTCGGGCGGCAGTAGTCGGCGAACACGAGGAACGTGGCGCCGCTGGCGCGGAAGAGTCCGTCGTAGGCGATGCCGTTGCAGATGGCGCACATGGCGTGCTCGCGGATGCCGAACCAGATGTTGCGGCCCAGCGGATTTTCCTTGGAGAAATCACCGCCGTCTTTGATGTAATTTTTCGTGGAGCCGTATAAGTCAGCGCTGCCGGTGATGATGTTCGGCACGGCTTTGGCGAGATGATTGAAGATTTCGCCGCCGCAATTGCGCGTGGCGGCTTTGCCTTCACCGGATGTTTCAGGGATGAGCTTGAGCAAGTCTTCCACGCTCGCGCTGGAAGCTTGTGCCGCGTCGAGTTCAGCCTTGAGTTGCGGATGTGCGGCGGCCCATGCGGTGAAAGATTTTGTCCAGCGCTTGTGCAAGCGGGCGCGCTTCGCTTTGAGGTCGGCGAAGTAACCTTTCACTTCATCGCTGACATAGAAATGCTGGTCTGCGGGAAGACCAAGCCCGACGCGCGCGGCATCAATAAATTTCGCGCCGCCTTCGCCGTGAGCCTTCGCGCTGCCAGCGACTTCGGGAATGCCTTTGCCGATGACGGTGCGCGAGATAATGAGCTTGGGCTTGCCGTTGTTTTGTTTCTT
>JAYVZW010000202.1:0-18277 GCA_043783015.1 Verrucomicrobiota bacterium | reverse complement strand
GATGGAAACCAGCGCTTTTCGCTCAACTCTCAACCGAGAACTCTCAACAATTTACCCTGCGGTGTTCGAGATTACAGGTGGGATTCCCGAACCGATATTTCATTGACTAGGAGGCTTGGTTGCACTTGGGGAAGATGACATGCCTTAATTGGAAGTCAGATGCTCCTGCGACGGTCATCCGCCCGTTACCGAAAGGGAACGGGATATCCGCCTAAACGGCATTTGTGGGGTAATAATTTGAAAGCCCGGGCTGCGAAAGCGGCTCGGGCTTTTTCTTGTTCGCGCTTTCGCACGCGACGAAAGCTGCTAACGGTCTGGCCAGCATGCGCGCGATTCTCGCTCTCGAAGACGGCCGGATTTTCGAAGGCGAATCTTTTGGCGCCAGCGGCACGCGCGTCGGCGAAGTTTGCTTCAATACTTCGATGACCGGTTACCAAGAAGTGCTGACCGATCCATCGTATCGCGGTCAGATCGTGGCCATGACCTATCCGCTCATCGGGAACTACGGCGTGAATGCGCTGGACACCGAGAGCGCGGAGCCGCATGTGCGGGGCTTTGTCATTGAGGAACTCTGCGAAGTCCCGAGCAATTGGCGAAGCGTGGAATCGCTCGATGCCTACTTGAAGCGCTGGAATATTCCCGGCATTCAGGGTATCGACACCCGCGCGCTGACCAAGCATCTCCGCACCCGTGGTGCGATGCGCGCGATCATCACCAGCAATGCGGCGACAACGGACGAGGCAGTGAAGCTTGCGCAGCAAAGCCCGCCTATGGAGGGGAGCGATTTCGTCAAGGAAGTCTCGGCCCCCAAGCCTTATCTCTGGGACTCGGCGAGCACGGAGAGCCGACTCTGGGGCATCCCCAATCCATCGCAAAACTTTTCCGGTGGCAGCGAGGGCGGGTTTCACCAACTCCCGCCGGTGAAGCATCGCGTAGTGGCTTATGACTTCGGCATCAAGCGCAACATCCTGCGCCGCTTGCGGCAGGAGGGCTTCGAGGTCCAAGTCGTGCCCGCCGCGACGAAGGCGGAAGATGTGCTGGCCTTGAAGCCCGACGGCGTCTTCCTCAGCAACGGCCCCGGCGATCCTGCGGCGCTCGATTATATCCACGCGGAGGTGAAGAAACTTGTGGGCAAGCAGCCGATCTTCGCCATTTGCCTCGGCCACCAGATTCTCGGCCACGCTTTCGGCGGAAAGACTTTTAAACTCAAGTTTGGTCATCGCGGCGGGAACCAACCCGTTAAAGACCTGCGCTCCGGCAAGGTGGCCATCACCGCGCAGAACCACGGTTTCGCCGTGGACGATGCCTCGCTGCCCGCGAATGTGGAGGTCACGCACATCAATCTGAATGACGGCACCGTCGAGGGCTTGCGCCACACGGACTACCCTGTATTCTCCGTGCAATACCATCCTGAGGCCGCCCCCGGGCCGAACGACGCCAGCTACTTTTTCACGGAGTTTGCCAATTTGATTGAAGCGACGCGCTGAATCAGCTAAAACTACCCTGTCATGCCTAAAATTCATTTCACCACCCCCGACGACAAAGTCTTCGAATTCGAGTTGACCAAGGAACGCGCGCGCATCGGACGCTCGGACGAGAATGATTTTGTCCTGCCGGACAGTTCCGTGTCCAGCCGTCATGCGGACTTTGTGCTCAATGATGGCAGTCTGGAGATCACAGACCTGGGATCGACCAATGGGACATTTTTTGGAGGCGAAAGAGTGGAGCGCGCCTTCGTTCCACCCGGAGGCACCTTCCGTCTGGGCAATGTTCAGGGAATGCTTGAGGGCGTCGAGCATCAGGCTGAGGAAAATTCTGACGCATCGGAGCAAAATAATGCGGATGACACAAAGGATGGCGGTCAGTCTTTTTCAGCGGGTATGGCGGTGATTTCCGGTCTTGGAGCGACTCCATGTCCGGTCGAGCTGCGTTCGGGGTTCGGCCCCAAAGAGAAAAAGAAGGACAGGACTGCCAGTCTGATCATGGCCATCGCCGCCATTGCGTTGATATTATGCACCATCGCCGCGCTCATGATCTACACTATGGGAGCGTGAGCAGGGTGTGACATGCGGAGGCATGATTCATGCCCCGATTATGATCACGATGCGGCGTGGATGGCGCGTCCTGCGCCGCGAGGATTTATCAATCATCATTTATTTAACCATTACATGAGCAACACCATCATCGTCGGTCTCCAGTGGGGAGACGAAGGCAAAGGCAAGATCGTTGACTATCTCACCGAGCGCAGTGACGTGGTCGCGCGCGCCCAAGGCGGCAGCAACGCGGGTCACACTGTCATCAGCGGCGGCCAGAAATACATCCTCCACCTCATCCCCAGCGGCATTCTCTGGCCGGACAAGCTCAACGTCATCGGCAATGGCGTCGTCATTGATCCGCTCGGCCTTCTGGCGGAGATGGACAAATTACGCTCGCAAGGCGTGACCATCACGCCAAAAAATTTGCTCATCAGCGAGCACGCGCACCTCACGTTGCCGTATCATCGCGCACTCGATCTCGCCCGCGAGAAACGTCGCGGTGAAAATAAAATAGGAACCACCGGGCGCGGCATCGGCCCAACCTATGCCGACAAAATCGAACGGCAGGGACTGCGCGTGACCGATCTGCGCGACCCCTCGAAGCTGGCGCACGAAATCGAATGGCGCTCGGCTTTGCACGATCAGGAACTGGCCATTGCCGGAACTGAAAAAACCAATGTCGCGGAAGTGGTGAAACAAATCACCGCGGCGGCCGAGCTTCTGCGCCCGCACATTGCGAACACCGTGGTTGTCCTCAATGAAGCGCTGGCTGCGGGCAAGAACGTGCTCTTTGAAGGCGCCCAGGGCAGTTATCTCGACATCGATCACGGCAGCTATCCTTATGTGACCTCATCGAACACCACCGCCGGTGGCGCATGCACGGGCAGCGGCGTCTCACCGCGGAGGATCGACAGCGTAATCGGCGTCGCCAAGGCCTACACCACTCGCGTGGGCAGCGGCCCGTTTGTCTGCGAAAACGACTCCATCGCCGACATGCTGCACGGCATGGGGCGCGAGTTCGGCTCCACCACGGGGCGGGCGCGTCGCTGTGGCTGGCTGGATGCCGTGCTGCTGCGTTATGCCGTGATGATCAACGGCTGCGATGAAATCGCGATCACGAATCTCGACGGTCTTGACGGTCTCGAACGCATCAAAATTTGCACGCATTACAAACTCGATGGACGGCAAATATCCCATCCCCCCGCAACGGTGGAGGAGACGGAGCGCTGCGAGCCGGTCTATGAGGAACACGAAGGCTGGTTGCAGGATTTGAGTGGTTTCACCGATGCCGCGAAACTTCCCGCGAAAGCCAAAGCGTATCTCAATCGGCTTGCCGAGCTGGCCGGTGCTCGCGTCTCATTGCTTGGCATTGGCCCTGCTCGTGACCAGACGTTGGTGTTATGAGATAACTCTTAAGAGTTTCGAGTTAGAAGCTCATTGGTTATGACCGCCGCAGCCAATCTCAAAATCCCGCGTCACATCGCCATCATCATGGATGGCAATGGCCGTTGGGCGAAAGAGCGGGGGCTGCCGCGCACCGAGGGGCATCGCCGCGGCGCGGATTCGGTGGAAGCCATCGTCGAGGCGTGCGGCGAGCTCGGTGTCGAGTTTCTCACCCTCTACGCATTTTCCACGGAGAACTGGAAGCGTCCCAAGACCGAGGTCGCGGCGCTGATGAAGATGCTTCAGCATTTTATCAAGACCAAGACGCCGAAGATGATGAAGCAAAACGTCCGCCTTCAAGCCATCGGTCGTCTGCACGATCTGCCGCAGGCCTGCCAGAAGCAGCTTCATGGCTCCATTGAACAGACTTCGCAAAACACCGGGCTGACGCTCATTTTGGCCCTGAGCTATGGCGCGCGGGAGGAGATCATCGACGGCATCAAAAGCCTTCTGGACAGCGTGGAGGGCGGCCACCTCGACAAGGGCATGATCGATGCCGAGGTGTTCAGCAAGCATCTCTACACCCGTTATTATCCCGATCCCGATCTGCTCATACGCACCAGCGGCGAGATGCGCCTTTCAAATTTTTTGCTCTGGCAGATGAGCTACACCGAGTTCCATATCACGAGCGTCCTCTGGCCCGACTTCCGCAAACCCGCCCTGCTGGATGCCATCTTGGAATACAGCCGGCGAGACAGGCGCTTTGGCGGAGTAGGATAAGAACGACTGAACTAGAAAAATTCAGTTCTTGTTGGAGACGTGGCGCATGAATGAGTCACGCACAGTTTCGGGCTGAATCGTGGCTTTGCGGGCCAGACTGGCCAGCCAGCCGTTCAGCGCACCACGGCCGCGTTCGGCCTTGATAAACTTTTCGATGTCCGGGCGAACTTTATCGAGCGGGGTGGAGGTGCCGGGGCGCTTGGCCTCGCAGAGAATGAGCATGTAGCTGGGGCCGATGTCGAGGACTTTGCTGATTCCACCCGGCTTGAGAGCGAAGGCCACCTCGGCGATGCTTTTATCCAAGGTTGAGCGCTCAATAAAATCCGCACTGCCGCTTTCTCCGCTCCACGATCCGCCGTTAGATGCCCGGCTGTCCTGTGAGTAGGTGCGGGCCATCTGGGCAAACTCCGCGCCGCCGGTGATTTTTGCCCGAAGTTCCTCGACGATCTTTTTCTGTGATTCCGGAGAAGCAGCACTGTCGCCGGAAGGATATTTCGGAATCGTAATGGTGCTCATCTTGATGTAATCCTTATCGCGGAATTTTTCAGAGTTCTTGTTATAAAAAGCATCGACTTCAGCCGGGGTGGGAGGGGTCAGTTCCTTGATTTGACGTTGTTTCATGACTTGAACGATGATCATTTTTTCCTGCAGACCACGGAATCTTTTGAGAGTCATTCCGCTCTTCGTGAGTTCAATAATGAACTTGTCGCGGTCGCCGCCGAAGTTCTGGCGCACTATGTTGTTGATTTCGTCCTCCACGTATTCCGGCTTGATGGTGCCGCCCATTTTATCGAACTCGCTGAGCACCAGCTCGCGCTCGATAAGGGCGTCGAGCGATTTGTCGTGCAACTCGGACAGCCGGGACTGTTGCTCGGCAGTGTCCCGGATGGTCATGCGGATCATTTGTTCCTGGGCCTCCACCGCTTCGCGAACTTCGGAGCGGGTGATGACCTTGCCATTTACCACGGCGGCGATGCCATTGATGCTTTCTCCCATGCTCGTCGGGCTGAAGAAATGCATGGAGAGCAAGGCGAGGGAGACTGAGGTCAGAAGGCTGATTTTCATGGGCGGAAATTTCGTAACATTTGCAGACATTCACGCAATATTAGGGTCTGGTCTGTTGCTGTCAATCTGGGAAACTTTCCGCCGATCAGCACATGGTGATGGTTGCGGGTGAGCATGAGTTTGCCCGCCTTGATCTCCACGGCACTAATGCCTGCGTAGGCCGCCGCGAGCCGGATGGCGGCGCACAGGAGGAGATTGACCACGGCAGGTGGAAACACGCCAAACTGATCCCGCCAATCGCGCTCGACCTGGTCGAGTTCCTTCCGCATCATGACCTCACCCAGCGCGCGATAGGCGCCGATGCGCATCCGCGCGTCCTCGATGAATATTACCGGCAGATAAGCCGGTGCGAGCCGCGGGTCGCCGCCCGCATCCGCAAACTGGGCCTCGCTCAGGCAGAGGAAATCCGTGTGCAAACTGACCTCAACCGGTGGCGCGGCGCGACGCCCTTGCATCCGCGCGGTCGTGGTCTTGAGCATCTGGCAATAAAGATCGAAGCCAACGGCGGCGATGTGGCCGCTCTGCTCGGTGCCAAGAAGATTTCCCGCGCCGCGAATCTCCAGGTCGCGCATGGCAATCTTAAAACCGCTGCCGAGCGCGGTGTATTGCTTGATGGCGTTCACGCGCTTTCTCGCATCGCCTTGCGTCATCAGATCGCGCGGCAGCATGAGATAAGCGTGGGCGCGTTCGCCACCGCGCCCAACGCGGCCGCGCAACTGATAAAGATCCGCCAGTCCGAACCGGTCCGCGCGGTCTATGATGATCGTGTTCGCGTTGGGAATGTCCACGCCGCTTTCGATGATGGTCGTGCAAACCAGCACGTCGGCCTCGCCGTTCACAAAGGTTTGCATCACATCTTCCAGAAGCGTGGCTTCCATCTGTCCGTGACCGATGAGCACCCGCGCTTGCGGGCAGAGCGCCTCGATCTTGGACTTCATCTTCTCGATGCTGATGACGCGGTTGTGCAAAAAGAAAACCTGGCCACCACGTTCAATCTCCGCATTGATCGCATCGCGCATGATGCGTTCATCGTAGCCGCAGACGGTGGTCTGCACCGGATGTCTATTCGGCGGCGGCGTCTCCAGCGTGGACATGTCGCGCATTCCCATCAGCGCCAGATAGAGCGTGCGCGGGATCGGCGTGGCGCTGAGCGTGAGCACATCGACGAGACGGAACAATTCCTTGAAGCGTTCCTTGTGCTTCACGCCGAATCGTTGCTCTTCATCAATCACAGCGAGGCCCAGATTCTTGAAATGCACATCCTTCGAGATCAAGCGATGGGTGCCGATGACGATATCCACGCTGCCGTCCTGGATGGCCTTGATGATCTGGCGTTCCTTCTTCGGTGGCGTGAGACGGCTGAGCATCTCCACGGTCACGGGATAATCCGACATGCGTTCGCGAATAGTCTGCCAATGTTGCTGCGCAAGCACAGTTGTGGGAACGAGCACCGCGACTTGCCGTCCGCTCATCACCGCCTTGAACGCGGCGCGGATGGCCACCTCCGTTTTGCCAAAGCCGACATCGCCGCAGAGCAGGCGGTCCATCGGCTTCTCGATTTCCATGTCGCGTTTGATCTCGTCAGTCGCGCGAAGCTGGTCGGGCGTTTCGCGATAGATAAAGGATTGCTCGAACTCGGTCTGCCATTTTGTATCCCCCGGATGTGCGAAGCCCTTGAGCGTCTGCCTCTGCGCCTGCATGGAGAGCATTCGCGCGGCGAATTCCTCGACGCTGCGCTCCGCCTTGACCCGAGTGCGCTGCCAGCGGGCGTCGCCGATTTTATTGAGCGGCGGAGCTTTGCCACCGACTCCCACATAACGGGAAACCAGATGCGCCTGTGAAAGCGGGACGAATACTTTGGCTTCATCGGCATACTTGATGACCAGCACTTCTTCGCGTTGCGCGCCCTCGCGCATCTGGATGCCGGCGAATTTGCCGACACCGCAATCGGCGTGAACGACGAGATCGCCTTCGCGCATTTCGCGCATCATGTCGCGCGCCTGCCGCAGGACTTGCGCTTCGTCGAGCTTCGAGCCGCGCACGCGCCGCATGTGCTGGTGTCGGCCAAAGATTTCCGCCCCCGAGACGACGGCGATTTTGGCAAAAGGCACCGTGAAGCCGCGATGCAACTGCCCTAGTGCGATCTCAATGCCATGCTCAGCGATCCAAGCTTTTGTCGCCAGTTCCTCGAAGCGTTCCTTCTCGCCATCGTTGTGGAAGAATGCGAACACACGCCAGTCATCGCGACGCCATTCTTCGATTTGTTTCGCAAACTGCGCGCGCCTGGTTTCGTTCAGGACGAAGTCGCCGGCGTGGAAAACACCAAGCGGATTCTCAAAAATCGCCAAGGAGTAATCTTCCGCGATGTCATCCTCCGCAGCCCCGGACGTGATGATGACCTGCCGGTGCGACAATGTGATTTTTTTTTCTGGCTCGATGAAGATCAGAAGATCGCCGGGCTGGATATAATCGCCCACCCTGGCTTTCGCGCCTGCAAGGTCGGGCTGATCGAGCAGGACGGTGATTTGCTCGAACTTCTGCACGGAAGTTTGCGTGTGGATGTCAAAGACGCGCAATGAATCGATGGCGTCATCGCCGAACTCAATGCGTATTGGTTCCTCGGCCTGCCAGGGAAACACATCAACGATCCCGCCGCGCCGGGCAAACTGACCGCGCTCGGTCACGACCGGATTGCGCTCGTAGCCCGCCTGGGTGAGTTCATCGAGGAGTGAATCAACCTCGAACTTCATGCCGTTCTGCCAATGTCTGCGCCGGGAGTCGAGTTCGCTTTGCGCGGGAACTTCATCGTCAAGGCTGTCGGCGCAGAGGACAATAATGTGTTGAAGCTGCAAGCCTGTGTCACCGCCGATCTTGGCGAGCACCGTGAGCCGCTCGGCCTGTGCATCCGGGTCCGGCAGCGCGTCCGCGTTTTCAGCAGCGGAGAGTCGTGGAAAAAAAAGCGCAGACAGTTCCCATGCGGGCAGCTCGCTGTGAATTTGCTCTTGCGTGCGGGGATCGGCGCAGAGCATCCAAGTTCGCCGTGATTTTGCGGCGTTTGCGCTCAGCGCGGCGGCAAAGGACCAGGCCTCGCGCGCCACATGATCAAGGATGATGGATTTGCCAGCCCGGAGCTTTTTCCAATGATCTTTTAATACTTTCGCGCGCGTAGTTTGCTCCAGCAAGCTGGTTGCTGCGGCACTTGCGGAAGATTGCGGATGGGGATTCACAAAAAGAAAAAGCGATGCGCATCCTGCCTCGCGCGGGCAGAAAAGTATTCGCTTATCGTCGCAATCAGGATGCCTTGCGGGCCTTGTCCTTGGCGGCGTCGGCTTTCAGCGTTGATGCCGACACGCCGAGAATGCGGGCGGCTTCTTCGGTGTCGCCTTGGGAACTGCGCAGGGCGAGCCTGGTCAGTTCGCGTTCGGTCCACGCGAGCAGCTCGAATTCCGGGATGGTTTGCGCGCCATGGAGCAGGGTTTGCAGCGCGTCCTGCATGCGCGTGAGCGTGTGAATGGGCGTGATGATGCGCTGGGTGTTGCTGCCGAGCGGGATGTCGCTGGGCAGGAGCACGTCGGTGTTGCCGAGAGCGCAGGCGCGCTGGATGGTGTTCTCAAGTTCGCGCACGTTGCCGGGCCAGTCATAGGCTTCCAGCATGGAGAGCGCGTCTTCGCTGAAGCGCATCTGCGGCGTGCGTTTGCGCAGGGCCATTTTGTGAAGGAAAAATTCGGCAAGAATGCGCACATCCTCGCGACGCTCGCGCAGGGGCGGGATGTGGATGCGCACGACATTGAGGCGGTAGAACAAGTCCTCACGGAACCGACCCTCGGCGATTTCTTTTTCCAAATCTTTGTTCGTGGCGGCGAGCACGCGCACGTCAGTCTTCAACGTCTCGTTGCCGCCGACGCGGCTGTATTCGCCTTCTTGCAGGACGCGCAGAAGCTTGCTCTGCACGGTGAGCGGCATGTCCCCGATTTCATCGAGGAACAATGTGCCTCCGTCGCATTGCTCGAAGCGCCCCATGCGCTGCGACATCGCGCCGGTGAACGCGCCTTTTTCGTGGCCGAAGATTTCGCTTTCCAGCAGGTTGTCGGGAATCGCCGCGATATTGATGGCCACGAATTCCTTCTGCGTGCGGGGGCTGAATTTGTGAACTGCGCGGGCGACGAGTTCCTTTCCGCAACCGCTCTCGCCCGTGATCATCACGGCGGCGTCAGAGCGGGAGACGCGACCGATGAGCTTGAAGACCTCCTGCATCGCGCCGCTGCGTCCGATGATCGTCTCCTGGATGCTCTCCGGCACCACCGAGGAAGGCTCCGCCAGCGTGGCCTTGCGCGCCTCCACGGCGCTGAGGGCGTTCTCGACGGTGGAGCGCAGATCGTAAGGGAGTTGTTCCTTGCGCAGGAAATCGTAGGCGCCGAGCCGCATGGACTCAATGACCGAGCTGGTTCCGGCGAGTCCGCTGAAGAGAAGCACCATCGCATTCGGATCGCTTTGACGGAGGCGTTTGAGCAACTCGATGCCGCTGAGTCCGGGCAATCTGGCTTCACTGAGGACAAGGTGGGCGCGGTTCTTAGCGTAAGCGACGAGCGCGTCTTCTCCGCGCGCGAAGGAATCCACCGTGACATCGGGGGCTTTCAAATGCGAAACCGCCCATCCAAGGAAATCGGGATCCGGGTCCACGATGAAGATTCGCGTGGGCTCAATGTTTTTAACTTTGGGGGGCATGGGAAGTGGACTCTCACACAAAAGACTGTTTGCGCCAATAAGTAATGTTGGGTGGCTTGGTGGCAATAACCTGCGTCCGCCACAAGATTTTGGTTCGCATCCGCACTTCTTGCACTTGGACACTCCGTCAACTCATGGCAAAGTCACGGACATGACGGCATCCGACGCGGCAAAGATATTCGAGCGTATCGCGCTCCTGATGGAGATGAAGGGCGAGAACCCATTCAAAGTCCGCGCCTATCGCACGGGGGTGGAAATCATCGAGACTTTTCCCGGCGACATCATGGCGCGCGCGGCGGCGAATGATCTGGATGGCATCAAAGGACTGGGCGAGGCGCTGCGCGACAAGCTTCATGAGATGGCCACGACGGGCAGGCTGGAGTTTTACGAGAAGCTGCTGGATGGATTGCCGGAATCGTTTTTTGAATTGTTCGATGTGCAAGGGCTTGGCCCGAAGAAGGTGAAGGCGCTGCATGTTGCTTTCGGCGTCGTGTCCGTGGCGGACTTGCGGCGCGTTTGCGAAAGCGGGGAGGCGGCGAAGCTTGCGGGCTTTGGTGGGAAGACGGTCGAGAAGCTACTGCAGAGCATCGCCTTCCGCGAGAGTCACGCGCATGAGTTTCGGCAGGATCAGGTGGCACCAATTGTAGCTCAAGTTCTGGGCTTGTTGCGCGAGCATTCCGATGTGTCGCAATCCAGCGTGGCGGGCAGTTATCGGCGCGGTAAGGAAACCGTTCATGATCTCGATTTCCTCGTGGCCACGAAGAATCCCACCTTGGTCATGGAGGAATTCGTGCAAATGCCCGGCGTCAAACAAGTGCTCGGTCACGGCGAAACTAAATCCAGTGTGCTGCTCGATAATGGAGTGCAGTGCGATCTGCGCGCCGTGAAGAACGAGGAATTTGCCTGCGCGCTGGTCTATTTCACCGGCAGCAAGGAGCACAATATCATCCTGCGCAGCCGTGCGCTGGAACGCGGTTGGTCGCTCAATGAATACGGGTTCAGCCGTGTCGTGGGCAGCCTGCCCACGTTTGAAGAGGACCGTGGGCAGGCTGCCCACGACACGATGGATACTGAATCTGACATCTACCGCTTTCTCGATCTGGATTTCATCGAACCCGAGTTGCGCGAAAACACGGGTGAGATTGAAGCCGCAGAAAGTGGCAAGCTGCCGAAGCTTGTGGAACTGGCCAATCTGCGTGGCTGCTTCCACAACCACACTGTTGCCAGCGATGGCACGGCTACTCTGCTGGAGATGGTCAACGCAGCGCAGGAACTTGGCTGGCAATACCTCGGCATTGCCGATCACAGCAAATCATCCGTGATCGCCAACGGGCTGGATGAGAAACGTCTTCAAATGCAGATCAAGGAAATCCGCGAGCTAAATCAGGAACTCTCCGGCGAGGGTTTCCGCATCTTCGCGGGCAGCGAGGTGGACATTCTCAAAGACGGCTCGCTCGACTTCGGTGACGAACTGCTCTCAGAACTCGATTACGTCGTGGCCAGCGTGCATAACATCTTCACTCTCTCCGAAGCTGAACAAACGCAGCGCATCATTCGCGCCATCGAGAACCCGCACGTCACCATGCTCGGTCACGTTACCGGCAGGCTCTTGCTGGAGCGCCCATCTTATGCCGTGAACATTCCCGCGATCATTGATGCCGCCGCCGCTACCGGCACCATCATTGAACTCAATGCAAATCCGTGGCGGCTCGATCTCGACTGGCGTTGGTGGAAGCTCGCGAAAGAGAAAGGTGTGAAATGCTCTATCAATCCTGATGCCCACAGCACGCGCGGATTGCAGGATGTTTTTTTCGGCACCCGCATCGCGCGTAAAGGCTGGCTCACCAAGCAGGATGTGGTGAATTGTCTGCCGTTGGGAAAGATTGAAGAAGTGCTAAAAGCCAAGGCAATATGAGAAAAAGATGCGGGATTGCATTGAATATCCATATGTGTTATTATTTCCATAATGCGCCTTTCTATACCTGCGACGTTGGTGTTGGTCGTGGCAGTCCTGATTATGACTGCCGTGCATCCGGCATGGCTGGGTGAAAGCTGGCGATGGGCCGGTGCCTTGTGGCATCGGGAGGCCTCGGGATTTCGTCCTGCTGAAGTGGAAGGGCATGTGGCCAGAACGATTCATACTGCACGGAGCACGGCGCGCGTTCGCAGCTTGCAGCCGGATGGCGAACTGCATGACTGGTTGCAAGGCCGAATGGAAAAGGACGGCCTGCCTGATCTTGACAGCCTCACGCGGGATTTGCAGTTGAGCCACCCGCGTTACATCAACGTCGCTGCCTACGCGATGCAAAGCCCTTCAAAGGGTGGATTGTTGGAACAGTTGGGCGGCTGGCCGGACAAGGCGGATGCAAGCTTCACTCACGAGGCAATTGTAGCGCGTCCGCGTCCGGCCCTGATGGGTTTTGAGTGCGTGGTCGTGGTGGGCACGCAGATCCCGGAATTTTCACCTCAAGCATTGGGGCAGGGGGGGGACAAATTTTACTCGGTATGCCCGCTGTGCGGCAAGGGTCAGGCCTGCCAGATTCCCTTGCGCACGCGCAGTTTTTCACTCGACTGCCCGCACTGCCACCGCACTTACGCGCTGCTGGCCGTGGATACCCACCAGCGTTTTCATTATGTGAACGAGTATCTGACCGGATATGAGCCGCCCGCACATTTTCAGAATAATCTCTCCCGGCTGGATGAGATGCTGACAATTTGGAAAGCGGTCATCAAGGGCATCCGGTATGTGCCGGATTGGTCGGATGGAAATTCTGACAACGATGCCTGGCAGACGGCGCCGGAGACACAGAAACTAGGCACGGGCGATTGCGAAGACAGCTCGATTTATCTGGCGGACTGGCTTCTGGCCCGGGGATACGAGGCCCGCGTCTGCACGGGACGTTGCGTGGAAATGGGCGGTCATGCCTGGGTGGTCGTGCGGCTGGACGGCAAGACCTATCTGCTGGAGTCAACGAACTCGAATGCCGATACCAATGTTTCGCCGCTGGCCGATGAGATGGGATCCCGCTACGTTCCAGAGGCATCCTTTGACCGGCTGGCCTTTTACTTGCGCAGCAATCCTGCGGTCCCTTGGGATGGTGATTACTGGACGAAATCTAAGTGGCAGAGAGTTGCCCCATCACAAGGTAAATGAGAAAAGGGAATCAGGCAGCGGGTGATGAACGCGGATGATTCGACATTCCGGCTTGTGACAAATCCGAGTTGGTGATGTTGAGACACGTGATCTCAGGTGGGCAGAAGAGGCGCAGCGGAATGTGTATGGTGCCGATGCCGCGCGTGACGTAGAGCGCCTTGCCATTCACATTGAAAAGCCCGGCAGGAAATTTTTTCCCCCAGGACGGCAGCTTGAACGGCCCGATGCCGGGAAGGCAGACCTGGCCGCCGTGCGTGTGGCCGGAGAGTTGAAGCGAAATCCGTTTGTCATGTGGGATATTATTGGCAAAATCAGGCTCATGCACCAGAACAATGGCACGGTCATTGACGCCCATGCCGCTGGAAGCCTCGCCCCAGTTCGGCTGTGAACTCCACGCGCTTTGCAGTCCGGCCACCACGAGTTCGTCACTGCCACACTCCACGCGTGTGTGCTGGTTTCGCAGAGTCTCGATGCCCTGCCGCTTGAGCGATTGCACGACGATATTAGCATGATCAAAATAGTCGTGATTGCCCAGGCAGGCGAAGGCTCCGCGCGGTGCCTGAATGCGTCCTAGTATCTGCGCCAGATCATCAATGCGTCTGCTGTGGTTGCTGATAAAGTCACCGGTGAAGAAGGCCACGTCAGCGTGCAGTTCATTGGCGCGGCTGATGCATTTCTCCACGAAATCTGTTTCATGCAGCGGATCAAAGTGGAAGTCGCTCAGCAGCACTGCGCGCAGTTGGCGCGGACCTTTTTCACCGAGCGGCAGCCGCAAGTCCTGAAACTCCACCACCACCCGGTGGCGCTCCAAAAGCGATCCATAGCCATAGGCCGAGCCTCCGCCGATGAGCAACGGGGCCAGGGCAAACTGTCGCAGACGTTTAAGAAAAGTGCGGCGTGGTTCCGGAGGCATTTAATTGATAGGGTAATATATCACAATCGCCCTCTTGTGACGACCGACTGCGCTGGCTGTTCAAAATGCACTTGGTTTGAGGCATGAAATTATCAGCCATTCACACCGCAATCTCCGCCTTGATTGCAGGCCACGGGTCATAATTCACCAACGTAAAGTCCTCAAAGGAAAATCCGTCGATGTCCTTCACCTCCGGATTGATGGACATGACCGGCAGCGGGCGCGGCTCGCGGGTGAGCTGGAGTTTGGCCTGCTCAACGTGGTTCGCGTAGAGATGTAGATCGCCGAACGTGTGGACGAAGTCCCCGGGTTGCAATTCGCACACTTGCGCCACCATCATTGTCAGCAGTGCATAGCTGGCGATGTTGAAGGGCACGCCGAGAAAAAGATCCGCGCTGCGCTGGTAAAGCTGACAAGAGAGCTTGCCTTGATCCACAAAAAATTGAAACAGGCAGTGGCAGGGCGGCAGGGCCATTTCTTCAATGCGCGCGACATTCCAGGCGCTGACGAGGTGACGGCGCGAATAGGGCATAGAACGAATGCGGGCGATGACATCGGCGATCTGGTCGTGCTCCCTGCCGTCCGCGCCCTTCCAGCGACGCCATTGCGCGCCATAGACGGGGCCGAGATCGCCTTTTTCGTCCGCCCATTCATCCCAGATGCTAACCTTGTTTTCGTGAAGATATTTTACGTTGGTATCACCTTTCAGAAACCAGAGGAGTTCGTGAATAATGGAGCGGAGATGAAGTTTCTTCGTGGTGACACAGGGAAAACCGGCCGATAAATCATAACGCGATTGCTCGCCAAAAACCGAATACGCGCCCACCCTGGTGCGGTCTTCACGGAAGCTTCCGTGGTCCAGCACTTTGCGCAGAAGACGATGATATTCGTTCATGGCGCATGAAGGCACAGGGCTGCGCGGGCGGCAAGCCGCAATGCAGAACTGCCTATTCATCACCACGCACGCGCCCAGAACGATGGCGCTTGATGTGGCTGCGATGGTGCTTGGCTTCAAGGATACGCTCCTTCAGGCCGCGCGGGCGTTTGCGGGTCTGGCGTTTTTTCTTTTCCGACGCGTTCCGTTTCTCCAGACGGGCCGCTTGAATTTTTCCCTCCAGTTTGTCGCAGAGTTCGATCCGCGCGATGAGGCGGTTAAGGCTCTGGCTGCGTTCGCGCTGGCAGCGCACTTCCAGGCCGGTAGGCTGGTGAACGAGCACGACGGTGCTGCTGGTTTTGTTGATTTTCTGGCCGCCCGCCCCGGTTCCACGGGTGAAGGTTTCCTCGATGTCTTTTTCCCGGAGGCCGAGCTTAAGCATCCGTTTCCTTAAAGCTTCATCATCAAATGCGGCAGCCATGGACGAGCATAGCGTGTTTTGCCCCGGAGGAAAGTTGGCGTTTAGGCGATCCGCTTAGACTGCCGAATCAAGCCAAAAAAAACGATCTGTTGGATTGAACCCTCAGGAGTAAAAACCCCCGAAACGCCTGGATTACGTGTGTTTTTAACGACACACTCTTTAAAATTTTATGGAAGTCACCTGTCCGTCTTGCTTCGAGTCCTTTGATGTTCCTGCGCCCCATGTGTCGGAGGTTCCATGTTCGCTCGACTACGATTGTGAAATCTGCTGCCGCCCGATGTTGATCGAATGCTGGGAGGAAGATGGCGATGTCGTGGCAGAGGCGAGGGGTATAGGGGAAGTGTGACAGGCAAAAAATGCCGCAGGAGGTGATCCTGCGGCATTCACAATTTAACTGGAGCGAGTTTTACAACACATCCAGCACGGTTAGGCCCGTGGCCGATTGTGTGGTGAACATGTTCGTGGTGGCCGCCCCCTGATTTTTCAGCTTCACTGCCGCTCCTTTGTTGGACGAGCAACCTCTGGCTTCGACACTGCCATCATTGGCTCCAATAATGACCTTGCCACCGCTCCAAGTGCGGCCCTTGATGGTCTTGCCAGCCGCATCGGCATTCCACGAGGGATCCCAGACGGCATCCGTGGAGCATTCCCAAACCAAGGGATAGGCTCCGGAGGCGGAGTCTGAGATTCCAGCGACGGTTGCCCAATGGTTTTCCAAAGTTTCCAATGCTTTATCGTAAGTGGGCGAGGTTCCGATGTTACCATCAGGAAGACCCGTTTTACCACCGTAGTCACTGGAAGGGCAACCGAAGATAGCTTCACTGTCTGCCACGCCTGCGATGAAGAGCTCTCTGAAAGCTACGTTAGAGTTGGCAGGTGCTGGACTTTTACCCATGGGATATGATCCGGCATTGTCACCCGAGTAGAGCTTCAACGTGGTGATGATCTGTTTGCAGTTGTTGATGCCCTTGGTTTGGTTGCCGCGTTCTTGGATTTTGGCGAAGGTCGGCACAGCCAAGCTCGCCAGAATGGCGATGATGGTGATGACGACCAGCAGTTCGATCAGGGTGAATCCCTGTTGTATGCGAGTTTTCATGGTATGTATTTTTCTATTTATTAGTATGTATTTATTGCAGAGGCCGTCTCAACCGGGAGATGACTTCAAATCAATTACATCAAATAATCTGCCCTTTGACTAGATATTTAATTATGGAAATTCGGGTGCGTTTTTTGCCGCTCATGGAAGGCTTAAAAGTTAAGCAACCTTAAGCATTTGAACTGGCGGTAACGCAATCCGATATTGGTAGGTCGAGAAGTTGAAGCTCTTGCTTCGACTCAGTCTGGCGTGATCGGTGTCCGATTCTCCGTGTTACCCCAGGCGCTACTTCAGTCCTTCCTCGGAAAGTTTGGCCGCCTCTCGCCGCAGGATGCTGCCGACGCGGTGCCTGGCCAGATAGACCAGGGCGGCATTCACTCCCAACTCTTCCTTGATCCGCTCCGGGCTCCAGCCTTTGAGGACGTAGCAGGAGAAAATCTGAAACTGCTGCGGCGAGACGAGTGAGCGCACCCGGCGCAAGGCCAGTTCCATGATCTGGTCCTGCCATTCCTTGTCCCAGAGTTTTTCCAAGGCGTTGCCCTTGGGGTCGGCGCAGCGGTCAATGGGCGCGGTGTGTCGCTCCTCGTTCCCGAAGTCGTCGTGAATGTTGGCTTCGCGATCCTGCTGTTTTTTTCGCCGCCGGAACTGGTCAATGATGCGCCAGCGGGCCTGGTTGAGCAGAAAGCTTTTGAACGAGCCCTGGCTGGTGTCGAATTTCTTCTTCTGGAGATTTTTCGCCACGCCGATGAAAGTTTCCTGCACCACATCGCTGGCCTCTTCATCGCTGAGGCCGGACTTGCGGGCCACATGCCAGACGAAGCCGGAGTAAGTGCGGTAGAAGTCATCCCAGCTCGACCAGTCGGCCCAGTTGTCGAGCTTCTCGATCAGGGTCTTGCGGGTCTGCGGGGAGCTGCTGATGCGCCCCTCTTTTTTTTTGACGTCATCCATCCTGATGGAGAAGGTATGCGCGGCCTGACTTGTGGCAAAGAAAATTCAGCGAGGCAATCAAGGCTTGCCCTTTTGACGTTGCAACATCATCAACAGTTGTTGCGCGTCAGCAAAGCCCGGTTGGATCAGCAAGGCGTTTTGCGCGGCCTGCATGGCCTCATCGCTGCGCCCGAGTCTCGCAAGAATGGTGGCGCGGGCATAAGGCAGGGCCGCATCGCGCGGATTGGCGGCTTCTCCGCGAGCGAGCGAGTCGAGCGCGCCTGCGGTGTCGCCTTTGCCGTTCCGGGCCAAGCCCAGATTATACCAGCCGCGGGAGAGTTGAGGGTCAAGTTTCACCGCCTGATCCAACGAGGCGATTGTCTTTTCCAAATCGCCCGCTTCACTCCAAGCGAGACCGAGTTCGTAATGGTAAGCTGCTTGCCGGGGATCGAGTTTAATGGTGGCCTCCAGCTCGGCGATGGCTTCCTTGATGCGGCCTGTGGCACTGAGCATGACGGCGAGATCGTGATGGAAGGGCGGCGAATTGGGATCCCACTCGATGGCTTTGCGGAACTGGGCGATGGCCTCGTCATTTCTTCCTCGCGAGGCTTCATATTGGCCGAGCTGCATCCGGCCTCCGGGCTGGTCGGCGCTGCTTTGGAGCATGAGTGAGAGTTCTTTGCCCGCGATTGAATCGGGACTGACATCATCGCGCAAGGCCCACGCTGCCGAGAGCCGCACATTGCGCACCGCGTCTTTCAATAAAGGGCGCAAGGCATCGCGCACTGGCGACGAACCCGAATCCGCAAGAAGTCCGAGCGTGCGGCATGCCGAGGCTCGCAC
>JAYVZW010000201.1:0-2007 GCA_043783015.1 Verrucomicrobiota bacterium | reverse complement strand
GAATCCGACCTTTTCTGTTGCGTCGCACGAAGCAAATTGTCGCAAAGGAAATACCGGACAAACTGGAGCAAGTAGCTTATTGCGAACTGACTGATATGCAGAAACAGATTTATTCACAGCTTGCGAATTCAACCAAACAGCAGATCTCCGAGCTGGCAGGACAAAAGGACCGAAACAAGACCCGGATGATGATGCTGACCGCCTTGTTGCGACTCCGGCAAGCCGCGTGCGATGCCCGCTTACTCGGCTTGGAGAACCCGCCAAACGAAGCCGAAGCCTCCGCAAAGCTCGATCTCCTGGAGGAATTACTCTCGGAAGCCCTTGATGGTGGCCACCGGGTGCTAGTTTTCAGCCAATTCGTGACCATGCTGGGCCATATCCGCAGCCGTTTGGAGCGATTGGGCGTGGAATATTGTTACTTGGATGGCCAGACACGGGATCGCGGTGCCGAAGTCGGCAGGTTCCAAGCAGGAGGCATCCCGGTGTTTCTCATCAGCCTGAAAGCCGGCGGCACCGGACTAAATCTGACCGCCGCCGACACGGTGATTCATTTTGACCCATGGTGGAATCCGGCCGTGGAGGCTCAGGCAACCGACCGAGCGCACCGAATCGGCCAAAAGCGCGCCGTCACTAGCTACAAACTCATTGCACGGGACACCGTGGAGGAGAAAATCCTGAGCCTTCAGGCCAAAAAGCGCGCGGTCATCGCCGCAACGCTCGAAAGCGAGCAGCCGCTCATGGCGGGGCTGAGCATGGATGAGATTCAGGGTCTGCTGGAGTAGCCAAAGTCGTCGAACGGCGCGAGAGAGTCCGCACCTGAATCGGGTGCCGCATTCGAGGAAAAGCGGTAAATAATTCAGCCTCTCGATGTCATCACGAAGAATCACGGCAAGTTCTTCCCAAGTTATTCACAACGATGGAAACACAGCAACCCCATGCATATAAATATAACATCTTACAATGTATGTCATATCGAATTGAACCAGGACGGCCCGGCTCCTCTGCCGTTCGCGGCGGCGGCGGGCGCTGCTGAAGGTCGCGCCGAAGGCGGCGAGCCCTTGGTTTATCTAACTCCCATATTTGACCGCGGTCTTTCGTCCGGAAAAAAATCGGGCGCGTCGCGCGGACGTTCTCCGGTTGATAATGGGACTCAATCTCAATGTTTTGTGGGTAGGGATAGGGGTAGGGACGGCGGCATGTGGGAACGTGCCGCCGTTCCAAACCGATACCACGTGGCCCGTGTTCTGAGTTCGACCTCGCCTTCTTCAACAACCCTCTTTCCCGTCGTCCGGGTGTCCGTGGTGGCGTTGCAACTGCACAAGGCCATCCGCATGATGGAAGACTTCCCGCCCGCGTCCTGTGACGATGCTTGGCTGCGCGTGCATGGCCTGCTATCTTCCCTGCGTTCCCGTATGCTCTGGCTTAACGACCATTCCCATGAGGCCCCGCACTGCCCCGATGAGCGCGATGTGACCGACCTTGCGCTTGCGCTGGCCGCGCGCCCCGTGCGGAAGGCGGTAAAGCCGGCCCCGCATAAGTGCCAGGACGTTGTATGTCATCTGGAATTGAAAGGTGGCGGTGCCGCTTGATTATGGTAAATCAAGCAAATGCCATCCCTGTTTTACGCTGCCGCAGTCATGCTTGCCGTCGTCTCGATTGCGCTCACGATCCGGGCGGTTCGCCGCTCTGATCGTCGAGAAAAGTCGCGATCCGGGCGCGGATTTCTGATGCAAGTCGCGGATCGGAATCTGAAAACTCAGCCAATTCCGCCTCTGCCGCCGCCTGCGCAGCCTTTTGAATCGCCGCATCAATGGATTGACCTGGCGTGTGAACGCCTAGCTGCGTCAGACCGGATACTATCGCAGCTTGGAGTGCGTCGATCCGTGCAAGCACCTATTTTCAACGCGGCGTGGCTCTGCGACAGAGAAACCACCCTTTCGATAAGTTTTTGAATCTGAACTTCAAATGAATCAGCCATTTTATGAGTGCCAAAAAGAAGAAATCAGG
>JAYVZW010000200.1:0-2012 GCA_043783015.1 Verrucomicrobiota bacterium | reverse complement strand
ATTCACATTTGAAATTAAGTATCATCGGCGGAAATGCCGTCGCCGAACGTGTCTTTTACCGCTGCCGGAGTGTCCGCGCCTGGCAAAGTTACGATGGCAGAGAGGAGGTAGCCCGCCGCCAAGGAATGCCATGTTGTTCTTTTCATATTCATGTTGATTAGAAGTTGAGAACTTGCGGAACAATCCCGCAAGCGGAGTTTCGTCAGGGACTATAAACTCCAGCTTGCCCAATGCAAAATTGCATCCACTCTCACGGCTCATGATCTCCATCCGTCCAGTCTGCGCAAAAATCATCGCCCTTGCTGCGGCGTTCTTCATCATCAACCACACCAATACCAAACTCATGGCTGAATCAGCACTCGAACAAGGCGAAAAATTTCTCAAAGAAAACGCCACCAAGGAAGGCGTAAAAACCACTGCCAGCGGTCTGCAATATCTCGTGCTCACCGAAGGCACCGGCAAAAGCCCCAAGGCCACCGACACCGTGCTGGTGCATTATCGCGGCACGCTGCTCAACGGCACCGAGTTCGACAGTTCCTACAAGCGCAAGGAGCCAATCGAGTTCCCCTTGAACGGCGTCATCAAGGGCTGGACGGAAGGCGTGCAACTCATGAAAGAAGGCGCGAAGTTCCGCTTCTTCATCCCGTCCAACCTCGCCTATGGCGCGCGTGGCGCGGGCCGGGACATCGGGCCGAATGAAACGCTGATCTTCGAGGTCGAACTGCTCAACGTCAGATAATCCGCCGCGAACCGCAGCATCTTTTTACAAACTAGGCGCGGGCAGATCGAAAGGTCTGCCCGTTTCTCTTGCGCGACTCATGGACACCGACTGGAACCCGAACGGCCTGCCGTATCTTCATGGCAGGCCGCTGGGTCGGGCGAGATTCAAGACGCACCCGGAAGATTTCGTGGTGGAGGAGTTGCTGGGATTCAAGCCTTCCGGTGTCGGCGAGCATTGTCTGGTCTGGGTGGAAAAGCGCGACCTCGACAGCAATGCCGCCGCCGCCCGGCTTGCCGATGCACTGGGGATTCGTCGCCGGTTGGTCAGTCATTGCGGATTGAAAGATCGCCATGCCGTCACCCGCCAGTGGTTTAGTCTTCATATGCCCGGCCAGCCTTCGCCCGAGGCGGCAGCACTCGAATCCGAAGGACTTCGCGTGCTGCAAATCACCAGGAACACGCGCAAGCTGCGGCGCGGCATCCATCAGGGCAATCGCTTCACCATCCGGCTGCGTGAACCGGATTTCGATGTCAGCCTCGCGGCCTTGCGTTGGACATTGATCGTTGCCAAAGGCGCACCGAATTTTTTTGGCCCTCAGCGCTTCGGTCATGATGGTCGCAATGTCGCCAAAGCGCTGGCGATGTTTCGCAATGAGTTCCAACCGCAGGATCGGCTCTTGCGCGGCTTGTTACTTTCTGCCGTGCGCAGCCATCTCTTCAATGAAATCGTAAAAGAGCGTCTCGCCCGTGGCATCTGGGATGTGCCGCTGAAGGGCGAGGTCTTCGGCTTCGCAGACAATGGAACCCTGCTGCTACCCGAGCGACATCGCGGCGATGAAGCCGAACGCTTTCAAAACGGCAGCGTGGAACTGACCGCGCCGCTCTGGGGCAACGGAGAACTCCAGAGCGTCGATGAGGTCCGTGCCATGGAAATGCAACTGCCCATGAAATTTCCCGAACTCACCGCCGGCCTGGAAGCCTGCGGCCTGCGGCAGGAACGTCGCGTCATCCGCTTGCGCCCCACGAATTCCTCGTTTGAGATCATCGACAACGGCGATCTCCAAATCAGCTTCGATCTGCCCAAAGGAACTTATGCCACGACGCTGTTGCGCGAGATGGTGGAGCTGAATGGACAGTAGTGCAGGGCCAGCAGATGCGACGTGCTCGTCGTGGCGGACACGATGCTCGCCTTCGTCAGCTACATGCTTTTCACCGAGGAGTGTGATTTCACTTGCGCCCTCGCGCAGGATGGAACGTTGGAATTTAGCTGCGGCATCCCGTGATTCGCGCCG
>JAYVZW010000199.1:0-6111 GCA_043783015.1 Verrucomicrobiota bacterium | reverse complement strand
GGGATGCCCTGCTTGAAGGCGGATTCATAGGCGACATTACCCGGCTTCACGGCGGAGGAATAGATCACCATGTCCACGCCATCAGTCTCCCGATCATGATGCGGGCAATGGAAAATAAGGCCATGCTTCTGAAGCCGGTCCGTCTCCGCCGTCGTCACCCTGTCCGAGCCGCTGACCGTGTGCCCGAGTTCGAGCAGGAGCAACGCCAGTCCGCTCATGCCGCTGCCCGCCACACCGATGAGATGCACGCGCATCGTTGTGCGACCTTCCTTTAGTAAACTGAGAACAGCGTGATTCATGTCAGCGGCAACTAGCGCGGCTGACGCGGATATTCAAGAGAACTCCCGAAAACGCAGGAAGTAGCAAGGGCATTCAGCCCTTGTCCCTATTCAGTGCAAGGGCTGAATGCCCTTGCTACGAGTTTACGATAGCGCCCTCAAATTATTACCGAAGCGGTGCTTTGTAGGCCGTCTGTGTCAGACGGCCAAATTCCGCGCTACGGATGTTTCGGCGTCTGGCACAGACGCCCTACAGATAGGTCGCGTCGCGACGGCAGTGCCCCAGCGTATTTCCACGTCCCAACTTAAGGGCACTCCCGGAAACCCAACGGAGCGCGGGCATCTTGCCCGTGCATGAAGGGTCAATCGCAGGTTGAACAGCAGACGCGGGCAAGATGCCCGCGCTCCCTTCCTAGTTTCCGGGAGTGCCTAATAGTGAGAAGTCAGAAATCCGGCGGACGGGGACTGGAATGCGGTCTCGTCCGCTGGAGAGGGGGGATAAAATTAAAGATAATTTTAAACCAATAGCCGCCCCATTTATCACTCCAAGGCTTTAGCAAGGGTGAAGCCAGCAGACTATCTGCAGGCTTATAAAATGAGTTTATTGCAATCACCCACTTTGTCGGGCGATGCATGTTTGATTGCTTCCAAACATAAAGCACGACCGGCGCCGCACTCAATATATACAACACCAGCGCCAGCACGATGCCGGTGATCCAGTGCCAGACGTGGGACTTTTGCGGTGGGGCTTCGGACATGGCGGGAGGGAGTGGGAAAGGATGAAGGATGAAGGGGGCGACAAGTCGATTGCGCTCACTCGTCCGTGAGCAGGAGTGCGGCAGCGATCATAACGCGCTTTTGCTGTGAATCACGCAATCCCGCGCAACTTGTTTGGACTTTGAAGATTGAAGCCTCTCCTCCGTGCTGTTCATGTTTATCGCCAGCTACTCTTTAACAGCCTGTCCTTGCCACCCTGTGTGGCGTCTGCTTTGATGGAGTAGCCTTCCTTTCCGACGAATCATGAGCGCTAACGCCTCCACTTTTTTACTGCCCGATGCCGAGCCTGCCTGGCGGCTCTGGCGTTCTACGTCTGCGGGAAAACCCGAGACGCTGGAGTCGCCCGCCGATTGTCGCGCAGGCTCCCGGCCGGTCGTGGTGGGCCTGCCGGCCACCGCATGTCGCACCATCGGACTTGTGCTGCCCATTGCCGACCCGAGCCTGCTGCCATCCATGATCGAGGCGCAACTGGAGCGACGCGGCATTACCATTGCCAAAAGCCCAGTGCCGAATTTCGTCTGGCATCTGCTCGGACAGGATGCGGCGCAATCCATCGTGAGCGTGGATGTGCTGGCGCAGCCGTTCCCGGAAAATCTCGCGGTGCATCATGCGGCGAATTACACCGCCGCGCTGCGACTGATGCTCCTGCCCGCCCGCATGATGGTGGTCATTGAGGAACAAGGGCTGCTGGTGCTGGCGGTTGGCAGCCTGGGGAAACTCTGGCACAGCCACATCATTGGTGCGGCGGATTCCGCGCCGGAAAAACTCGCATTGGAATTGGAAATCGCCCAACTGGGAATCGAGACCACGGACGGCATCGGCATTTTTCGTGGCATCACGTTGGCGGGCGCGCGACTGGCACCGCTGGCGCTGGAATTGAAGAAGCACGCGAGCATTGCCATCGAGACCGTTCCTTCGCTGGAGCCGAATCGCAGGCTAAACCTCGATGGATTTCAGAAACTGCTGCCCGTCACCGTTTTTGAATCGCAAGCGGCAAGAGCGCGCGGGCGGAGGCTGGTCAAGTTGGTGCTGTTCATCACGCTGCTTTATGGCGTAATTTTCACCGCATGCTGGTTCCACCTGCAAAGTCTGCGCGATCGCGTGAAGGAACTCGAGGGTGATATTGCCAGGACTGAGGCACCCGCCAATGAAGTGCGGCAGACTGCGCAGCGCTGGCGGGAAATGGAGCCGGCCGTGGATGTGCATCGTTACCCGATGATGCAACTCAGCCAGATCACGGCCCTGATGCCACCCAGCGGTGTGGCCATCAAGCGCTTCGGCACCAAGCTCACCGAGATCGAGATCATCGGGGATGCACGTGACGCGCAGACCGCGACTCAGTTCTTCGAGGACTTAAAGGGACATCACAATCTCAGCCGTTATACGTGGAGCATGCCGGTGCCCTCGGTGCGGGAAGGTGTCGCGAGTTTCAAAATTCAAGGCAAGCTCGACGCCAAATAATTTAGTTCCGCCCGCACGATGAAACGCCGACTCAACAACCGCGAGAGAAGCCTGCTGGCCGCTTGTGTGCTGGTGATTTTTCTGGTGCTTAATGGTTTCGCCTATCGCGAGTTCGCTTCACGCCGCAAAACCTTGAACACATCCATTGCGCAACTGCAGGATCAAAGCACGTCGAATCAAATCTGGCTGAAGGATCGCAACACCTGGGATAAGCGCATGAAGTGGCTCGACTCAAACATGCCCTACACCGATTCCGCCGGACGTTCGCAGGGGCAATTATTGGAAGAGTTGCAAACTTCTTCGCTGGACGCGGAACTCAAAATTACCGGACAGACGCTGCTGGAGCCTCTCGCGCTGGATCACTGCAATGAAGTGGCTGTGAACATCAAAGTGCGCGGCGATCAGGACAAACTGCTGCGCTGGCTGCTGACGCTGCAATCACCTGAGAAATTCCAGGCCATGAAAGCTTTCGATCTGGAGATTGATGGCAAGGCAAAGGAAAAAACTCCGCAAGCCCAGTGCAACCTGACGCTCGCGCGGTGGTTCAATCCTGCGCCGCCCAAGGGAGATGCGGCAGAGAACCCACCCACATCATGAAAAAATTCTCCGCCATATTCTGCATCTGTATTTCTGCCCTGTTCGGTGCGGATGAAAAAAAATCGGTGTCTGATCCCGATTTGCCGCAGGCATTTGACGCCAATGTTGCGCAGACCCTGCTGGAAAACCCGCCTTTCACACGCTCGATCAATCTTTCCGACTCCCTCGTGCTCACGGGCATCGCATATATAGGGGGCAAACCCGTGGCCACGATTTTCGACAAAAGCACCAAGGCCAGCTACGTGGTTTCCGAGGAACCCAACTCGCAAGGTTGGAAACTGGCCGAAACCAACGCCACCACGGAACTCAAGCGCACCCAGGCCAAAATCATGATCGGTGGAGAAACCGTGACGATCCGCTACGCGGCGATCCAGCCCTCCTCACAACAGAACGATCCGAACCGTGAGGGCCGGAACGGACGAACGGGCAGCGGTGACTCATCACGACACGAATACAAACGCCCTTCGGAAGAGGATATCTCACGCTACAAGGCACTGTCAGATCAGGCCCGGGAAAAATTCCACTCAGCTCTTCGGGATAGCCGGGAGAAAATGATGGCGATGGCCCCCGAGGATCGATCCGCTTACGTCAAAACAGTCTTTGACAAGATCGAAAAAGAAGACGGCAAAGGAAAGTAACCGTGAGTGGCGCTTTGACTGAGAAAACACCCATCGAATCTCGTATATCATTTCCCTCATGACAAACTTTGTGCCCGTCCCGATCTTGCGTTTTTTCCCATGCCTCCTTCTTGTGCTTGGCATGACATTGCCTGCGATGACTCAGGAGACAGAAACCACTGATCGTCCTGCACGTATCCCCAGCAGCTCTGCGGTCAAGTCGGATGCAGCGCCATCGCTGCGTATGCTCGCGCAAGTTGAGGGCCAGCCGCAACCGCTGCCTGAAACACCGGCCAGCGATGGAGTGACTCCACCCGCCAAACCTTCCGGTCAGGGGCCGGGCGGCGGGCGTGGCAGCCGCAGCGGTGGGCGCGGAGGTTTTGGTGGCGGAGCCGGTGGTGGCGATACGGAGGCGCTCAAGATCGAAGGCGACAAAGTCTCCCTGCAGTTTCCCAACAACTCCATTGCCGACATCCTCGGCATTTATGAGCGGCTCACCGGAAAATCTCTGGTGAAAGACACCACCATCTTTGAAGGACAGGCCATCAGCCTCGTCACCCCCGCGCCGGTTGAAAAGGCCGAGGCCATCAAGCTCATCGAATCCTCGCTGCTGACCAATGGCTACGCGATTGTCGCCGCGCCGGATGGCAAAAGCGCGCGCATTTTGCCAATGCGCACCCGCGATGCCGCCGGTGTGCAGTTTTCCCAGGGCGTGAAGTTTTACCAGAGTGCAGCTGACTTGCCGGAGACCGAGACGCTGGTCAGTTATTTCCTCAAGCTGGATCACCTTGATCCCGCGCAGGCCGCGCAAATGCTCGGCAATCACGTCGGACTTAATGTCTATGGTCGCATCACTCCCGTCAGTGCGCCTCCCGGACTGCTGATCACGGAGAGCGCGACCATCGTGCGTCAGCTCGTGAACATCAGCGAGGTCATTGACTCCGCCGACACTGCAAAATCACTCGTCACCAAATTCATCCCGCTCAGGTATGCCGATGCCCCAACGGTTGCGCAGATTATCCAGGCCACGCTGGATGCGCAGGCTCAGGACAAGGAACAAAGAGGCGTCAACACCATCCGCGGCTCATCAAGTTACAACCCGGCCAAAAGCGGAGGTAATGGCGCACCTGCCGATGCCGCTCCCGCCAAGCCAGCAGCATTGAGCGGAGGCAACATCACGTTAGACACGACCACTGGAATCAAAAAGCCCCACGCCAAATCCCAAGTCGTCGCCGATTCCCGGCTCAACCAGCTGCTCGTCGTCGCCGAGCCGGAGGATTACGCCTATGTCATGAGCCTCATCACCGAGTTTGACAAGCCCGTTGATGTTCCTGAAGCCTATGAGCGCAAACTCAAGAACATTTACTCCGTCGATGTCCTTAGCGTCCTCGCCGACCTGCTCAAGGACCCCTCCAAAGGCACCACCCAGCTCCCCGGCGGCGGCACACTCAACAGCGGGAACCAGCAGCTCGTCAGCAGCAACAACTCCCTTGTCACCGGCCGCAGCACATCCACGAACCAGCGCGGCGGCACCATCTCCCGTTCCGGCTCCAGCACCGGCGGCAGCACCAGCGGGGACACGACGGGAAGCACGGTGGGCAACAGCGTGCCAGATCAACTTGTTGAAGCCCAACAAGACAACTCCCCCATCTCCGTCCTCGTCAATAAGACCCGTGTCATTGCCGATCCCCTGGCCAATTCCATCATCGTCATCGGGCCCAAGGAGGACAAGGACAAGGTCAACATGCTGCTCGACAAGCTCGACCAGAAATCTCCCTCCGCCTATCTCGCCACCGTCATTGGCGAGCTGACCTTGGACAACGGCACGAACACTGGCGTGGACTATCTGCAACATTTCAAAAAGACCGGAAACAACAGCGGCTTTTCCAGCAGCAACATCAACGGCCGCAACGATGTCATCACGAACAATAATATCTCCGATGTGCGTAATCACGACATTACCGCTCCCTTCGGTCCTCTCGCCGGCTTCAATATGTATGGCCAGATCAGCGAAGCCCTGGATGTCTTCGTCAGCGCGCTGGAAACCAGCAACAAGTTCAAGGTTCTCTCCCGCCCCAGCGTCTTCGCCTTGAACAACAAAAAAGCCGTCATCACCTCCGGCCAGAGCATTCCCGTTCCCACGCAGTCACTCAGCAATGCCAGCTCCTCCGGCACCAACAGCAACGGCAACGTCACCACCACCATCGCTTACAAAGATGTCGTCTTGAAGCTCGAAGTCATCCCGCTCATCGACCCCGACGGCATGGTCACGCTCAAGATCGCCCAGACCAATGACACCGTCGTCGGTAACCAGCTTGTCGCCCAGAATAACGTCCCCATCATCGGCACCGAGCAACTCACCACCACCGTCACCGTTCCCA
>JAYVZW010000198.1:0-6125 GCA_043783015.1 Verrucomicrobiota bacterium | reverse complement strand
GCAGTCCGGACTTGATGAGGGCGTCGCCGAGCAGAACCGCATCTTTGGTCAGGGTTATGATTTCATTGTAGGCGTCCAGCGCCTCATTTTTCTGACCGGCTTCGAGTGAGGCTGCCGCCACTTCGCCCAAGGCGGCTTCGCGATACGTGTTCTCGCCTTTGGCGGCCACGACCGCTTTATATGCGGCGAGTGATTTTTTCTTTTCGCCAGCCTGTTTGTAAGAGAGCGCGGAGTTGTAAAGGGCTGCGAGTTTCACCGAGTTTTCCGTGCTCAGTTTTGCGCAGGATTCAAAATAGGAAGCGGCCCTGGCGAACTCGCGTGCATTGTAGGCGAAAGCTCCCAGCCGGTAAGCGGCAGACGATGCGCTTTCACTTTTGGGGAAGCGAGTGAGAACCTCATTGTAGGAGCGGCGAGCATCATCGTCCTGCCCGGTCTTGAGATAACATTCTCCGAGCCGGAACCAGGCCTCAGCCGAGCGTGGACCTTTTGGATAAAGCCGTGTGTAATCCTGATAGGGCTTGATGGCGATTGGGTAATCCTTCTGGGTGTAACACAGCGTGGCGTAATCAAAAAGGTCTTCGTCAGGCGTTTTTGCGAGGGGAGCAGCTACCGGGGCAGGGACCGGCTTGGCGCGAGGGACTTCCACTGGATCGGCTACTGGAACGGCACGAGGCACTTCCACATCTTGTGCGAATGCGGGCATGACCGTCATCATGGCATGAGATACAAGCGCAAGAAGCACGGCGTTCCGCGAAGGAAAACTGGTTGTGCAGGCTGATAACATTTTCATGGCATGGGCGCAGGGGGCGCAGGTGCTCCGTCTTCTTCCGGCGGACGGGTGGCAAAGGAGACATTCCAGATGCCGGCCTTCTGGCAGGTGTTGAGCACGTTCATGACTTTTTGATATTCGGATTTTTCATCGCCACGCAAGATGACGGCCTGGTCTTTATAGACTTGAGCGATGAGTTGCAGCTTGGAGAGCAACTGTTCCACGGTTAATTTTTCCCCTTCAACTACGATTTCGCCGCCCTTGCGGACGTTGATCACGATCTCGCCCACACTCTTGCGTTTGGTATCGATGCCGGCGTCAGCGGCAGGCACGCTGATTTCGATTTCCGTTTCTCGGCGCGCCGAGTTCCAGGTGATGATGAAAAAAAGCAGCAGCAAGAACAGCACGTCGATCATCGGTGCCAATTGTAGGGGAATCGGCTGGATCTCGCGAAATTGTCGGAAGCGCATGACTGGCGGAATTAGAGAACCTGCTCGGGCTGACCGGGGGCGGTGGCGCGTGCGACTGCGGCCCGCGCGGCGCGTTTGTATTGCGCCGAGAGCAAGGCCATCAGGTGGGTGGAGGCGGCTTCGAGTTCGGAGATGAGACGCTGCACCTTCCCGCGGTAGATGGAGTAAGCGACGAGCGAGGGGATGCCGATGATCAGACCGGCGGCGGTATTGAAGAGCGCTTCATAGACACCCTTGGCGACGCCCATGCTTTGCGCCCCGGCCATGGCACCGGTGGCGATTTCATTGAATGAGGTGATCAATCCGATCACGGTTCCGAGCAGTCCAATGAGCGGCGCGACCGCGCCGATGTCTCCCAGATAAGAGACGCGCTGGAGCATCAGGCTGGCTTGGCGGCTGCCTTCAGCCTCCGTCACTTCGCGCACTTCGTCGAAGCTGGTCGTGGGATTTTTCGTGGCGAAGTCCAGGGCTTTTGCGGTGATGCGCGCGACACATTCATTGCTGCGGTTGCACACCGAGAGCAGTCCCAGATAGTCCTGCTTGCGGATCAGAGAGTCGGCAGAATTCATGAAGACATCACTGACCACGCTGTTCTGTTTGATCGTGAACATGACGAAGAAAATAAGAACGACCGCCAGGAATGAGAGGGCGACGAAGGGATAGGCGAGGAAGCCCATTTTTTTAAAAACTTCCTGGGGCGTGAGCGGAGGCGCGGGAGGTGGGGCCTTCCGCCCGGCAGTGATCACCGGCCCGGTGGTGCTTTCCGCCGCAGGTGTGACTTGCTGGGCGGGGAGCGGCATAGCTCCCGCACCGACAAATAGGAGCAGGGCTAGCAGGAGAATCTTCAGGGAACGCATTGGCGCGCAGTTTAGGAGTAGAATGTCGTTTTGCAAACCATTCAAGGGCAGTGCAAGGGTCGTGCCATTGTTTGCCGGGATGGCATTTCGCGCGTAATCATTCATACGCCCATGTCCCTCCCGCGCGAGAAAACTGACCTGCCCAAGAAGTTGCATGATGTGCCGCATCAACCGGGCGTGTATGTCATGCGCGACCGCTTGAACCGCGTGATTTATGTCGGCAAGGCCCGCGATTTGCGGAAACGTCTCAGCAGCTACTTCATGCCGTCGCGTGCGAAGCAGGCGGATATCAAGACGCGGGCACTGATCGATAGCATCTGGGACTTCGATATTCACACCGTGCGCAATGACGCGGAGGCGCTGATTCTCGAGATGCGCCTCATCAAGGACTTCCGACCCAAATACAACATTAGCTTCAAGGACGACAAGCGCTACCTGCTGGTGAAAGTGCAGTTGGCCGATGCCATTCCGCGCTTCACGTTCACCCGTTTGAAGAAGGACGATGGCGCGCGCTATTTTGGCCCTTACGCGCATTCCACCGCGCTGCGCACCACCTTGAGCTGGATGAACCGCCACTTCGGTCTGCGCGTCTGCCGCCCGCTGATTCCCGGCGAAAGCGACTTCAAGCATTGCAACAACGACATCATCAAAAATTGTTCCGCGCCCTGCATCGGGCGCATCAGCCAGGAAGAATACCGCACCCGCATCGACCAGGCCTGCGACTTCCTCAGCGGCAAATCCAGGGAGCTCATCACCGCGCTGGAAGCGGAGATGCAGAAGCTGGCGGAGAGGCTCGACTTCGAACGCGCCGCGGAGATGCGCGATATGATTGCGGATTTCAAAACGACACTAAAGCCCACACGCACCTTTGAGCGCGGCGCGAGCATTCGGGTCGCGAGCACGATGGATCCCATGGCCGATGTGCGCGAGCTTCAAGAGGAGTTGCGACTCCCGCGCGCGCCCCTGGTCATGGAGTGTTTCGATATCGCGAACATCGGCACCGCGCATTGCGTCGCGAGTATGGTGCGTTTCAAAAATGGCACGCCCGACAATGCCAATTACCGCCGCTACCGCATCAAGATCGTGGACGGGCAGAACGACTTTGCCGCCATGAGCGAGGTCGTGCGGCGTCGCTACTCCCGCATCCTTCTGGAAGCGCGGAGCGTGGTAGGCGAGGCTGAAGCAGATGTTTCTCAAGAAGATGTCCTGGAGGCGATGCGGCGGCTCGAAGGTCGGATTGTGGATTGCGGATTGTGGATTGCGGATTCAGCAACGCACAATTCCAAATCCGCAATCCCAAATCCGCAATTTGTCCGCCTCCCTGATCTCATCATCGTGGACGGCGGCAAGGGCCAGCTTTCAGTAGCCATGAAGGAACTCCAACGCCTTGGTTTGCAGGAACTGCCCATCATCGGTCTGGCAAAAGAGAATGAGGAAATCTATCGCCCCGATCAAAGCGAGCCGCTGGTCTTGAGCCATGAGACCGGCGCATTGAAACTGCTGCAACGCATCCGCGATGAAGCGCATCGCTGGGCCAATGGTTATCATCAGCTTCTGCTTCAGCGTCGCGTGCGGGAAAGCATCCTCGACGACTGCCCCGGCGTGAGCACGACCCGCAAAGCAGCACTTCTGAGAGAGTTCGGTTCCGTGGCGCGGTTGCGGCATGCTAGCGAGGATGAGATCGCCGCCGTGCCCGGCATTGGAAAAGCACTGGCCGGGGAAGTGGTGAAGTTTCTCAGCGGGCGTTAGCAAATAATCTTCTGAGTCATGATGCCAGAGGCATCTCAGCCTGTTAGCCGGGGGTTGAGCGAAGCGACACCCCCGGTCACGAATAACAAAATTTCCGCATCCCTGAGGGATGCAAGCCACTGACGAAAACTGGTGCGACATTCGCATCCGCGTCGGCTTCGACCCCTGCAGGGATCGGTTATTCTTATTCTCTGTTCCGGGGTTTTTGCTCGTTCCTCGCTCGACCCCCGGCTACTGGCTTTGATGCCTACGGCATCAAATGCCCTGAGGTTTATCGGGGCGATGATTCAATACTGGCAGCAACTCAGCTCCCTTTTCAGACTCATCGCGCTTCTGTTGGCCTACTTTTCTTAAAAGTGTCCAGAATCATTGACCGACCCCCTCCAATCACAGATCAGGCGCTTCTATAATTTGTCCGAAAATTATGAAATGCGTTTCTTACTAAATCTTTGATCTCTTCGCCAAGTTGCTCAGTCCCCGGTAGAAATTTTCTGTCTCCGATATTCGACAGATCAGCTGATATGACAAAGTCAGGATCACCGCGATATGTTGCTTCGAGTTTCTGAATCAGACTTCGAGCGTCTGACAAAAAAAGTTCGTCAAAAGCATCAGTCCAGACACCATTGTATTTCTTGAGATACACTTCGATTAGATTTTTTAGATGCGTGCTGCACTCCGATTCGATGTGTTTATGAATGTCTTCTGTCATGACTGATGAAAGCGTGGTTTGTGGGAACGCTTGTTTTTGAACGTTGCATTACTCGTTCTGAGGAGTGGTAAATTTTATTTCAACTTAACCTTCATCGTTGAATCCCCCTCAACGACTAGCGACCAGCGCGAGGGATCACTCAAAGCCCCACGGCTCACTTCAAAGACCGTCGCGGAATTTACCTTGATCCCTGGGTTCAGGTCGCTCAGCACCTTTTCGTCAATATTGAATTGCGAGGCATATGCGGCGCTCGCTCCAAGGTCTTCATTATATTGGGTTCCATCGGGAGCAATGAGATGAATCTTGGCCTGATTGAACATGTTGATGGGTTTGCTGGATATGTTTTTGTAGTTCCACCGCACGGCCAGATAGAGGCCACCATCTGAGGCGGTCTCCTCAAAAAAATCGCCGCCGACTTTGGTTCTTGTTTCAACGGTCGTGATCACAACCTCGAGGTTCTGAGATCTCATTACAGCGCCAATTGCATATGTTTCACCACCACTTCGTGCAGGGCTATTGGAATTGCCAGATTGCTTGCTC
Organism: Verrucomicrobiota bacterium; assembly: GCA_043783015.1. GTDB lineage: Bacteria > Verrucomicrobiota > Verrucomicrobiia > Verrucomicrobiales > Verrucomicrobiaceae > VFKE01. Next base: position 1,031 of record JAYVZW010000198.1, on the reverse strand, counting down.
GTGGTCTCGACTGGAGGAGTCGGTTTGACGGCGGAACTCACGTCGTTTGAAGCTTTTTCTGGCGCATGAAGTCTTTCAAACGAGGCTGAGCCCTTTACTGCTGCATGAAGAATTTTCTTATCTTCAGGGATCTCTAAGGAGACCGAGCCGTCATTATGACAAACGATTCGTCGCCCTTTTGAATCCCGCCATTTGCTTATAAGTAAAATCCACTCGCCAGAGTCAGAATCTGTCATTTTATCTCCAAAATAATCATAGCCCGCATCTGTAGCACTCGCATCCTTCATTCCTGTAAGATTTTTAGATTCCAACAATCCCTCTTTCACGAGCACATCAAGATCGATGGGATACTTTTCATTATGATTGATAGAATAAATCCTACATGCTGCGTATACTATTTTCGTTTGTAAGATACACCCATTAACGTCTCCTCTCTCCCGCTCCCTCTGTGGATTCGTTACGCTGGCGGTATAAACAATCCATGCAACTAAGATAAATACGACAAACCAACCTGCCACTTTCTTTACAGGTCTCCATATCCCGACCTTGTGGGTATCACCAAAATCGTCATTGTCGTGACCGTCTCGCATAAGGCCTACATTCTGACCAGATGCAGGTGGCGGAGGCGGTGGACCGCTATGTAGGGACAGACCAGGAAGATTAGCGAGTGGCATTCAATCCGAGCAACCGTCGCACCACGCGAGGTCCTCGCGCTTTAAGCTGCCTACCTTGATATGATTTGTGACATCATCGGCTGAAAATGGGCCTTGCTGCTGGCCGTCGCGGTAAATATAGATTTGCATAGCAATGACGTCAGTATGTTTTCGTTGGCTTATTCGGCGCTTCTTTACCGATTAGAGCCTTATAGGCTGCTAATGCCTGCACCCCAGAGAAGCTCAATGGTTCGGCACTGTTGATGAAGTAAATCGGGTCTTTGAGATGCCACGGATATTTGGACCAAAAGAGATTTAGTTGGCGAGGGCGAGATCGGCCTCGAAGTGGTTGGGGGTTTTGTAGTTGAGGGAGGAGTG
>JAYVZW010000197.1:0-6128 GCA_043783015.1 Verrucomicrobiota bacterium | reverse complement strand
GGGCGGTGAGATCGAGGAGGAAGTCAATGTTGTTGTCCACGTCCTTGTCGAGCGCCCGCAAGGCCAGCTCAAAGGCTTCGGGCTTCTGCATGAGATTGAGGCACGCGACGGCCCAGAGGCGGACTTGGGGATGCTCGTCACTAACCAGTGGCTCTATTACTTTAATTACTTGCACAGGAGCCATTTTTGCCATGACATCCGCTGACGAGAACCTAATGTTATCGAGGTTGTGAGATATAATCCGCAATGCTGCTGCGCGTGCACGGTGATCCGGCGAAGCAAGTGAGGAAAGCAGCGGTTCTCCATTTTCCCAGGATAAACCTCCACCACGGTTATGAGCAACCCTCCATCGTGCAGCCCACTCAAGTTCCAATACAAGTTGCCAATAGTTGGGATCACTCTTGTCCAATGATGACACCCACTTAGCTATCGTTTCTTCAGGATTTGGGCCAAGGGTAGATCTGCTCGCGAATTCCTGCTTGGCGAAAATACGGTTCCAGCGCCGTGGACTTCTTAATTGATCCAATAACGCCGTGACATCCATCTTGCCGAAATCCGGATTCTCGCTAAGCGGTCGCCCTTTGACCGTTAGCCGCCAGATTCTTCCATGTGTGTGGTCGCGGCGCGGGTCGCGGAAGTCCACTTCACCGTGCTGAATGATGGGGTTATACCAATCAGCGATGTAGAGCGCGCCGTCGGGGCCGGTGCGGACGTCGATGGGGCGGAAGCCGCCGTGCTTGCTGGCGAGGACGTCGGGGAGTTGCTTGCTGACGTAACCCGAGCCGCTCTCGGTTAGTTGGAAGCGGTTGATGCGATTGCCGCGGAAATCGCAGGTGACGAAGGTGCCCTGCCAGTCATCGGGGAAGTGTGGCTCGTCGATGATCTCAAGGCCCGCCTGTTTTGGCTGACCAGGATTGAGGCCGTCGATGATGCGTTTTGCACCAGGGGAAGAGATGAATACGGCCTGCGGGAAGGCGAAGTTGATGCCGCCGCTGCCGGCACCGTCGGTGAGGAAGGTTTGGCCCCAGCGGTCAAACTCGCGCCCCCAAGAGTTGGTGAGGCCCTTGCAGAAGACGTCCAGCTTGCGCGTCTCCGGCCGGAATTCCCAGACGCCGCCGCCCATCAATCGCTTCACGCCATACGGTGTCTCGACGTGGCTGTGAATGTAGATGCTCTGGTTGAAACTCAACATGCCTTCCGGCGTCCAGCGGAAGGTGTGGATCAAATGGTGTGTGTCCTCGGTGCCGAAGCCGCTGAGCATGATTTGTCGCGTGTCAGCCTTGCCGTCGCCGTTGGTGTCCTTGAGAAAAAGAATCTCGGTAGAGTTGGCCACATAGCAGCCGCCGTCGGCCGGCATCACCGCAGTGGGAATGTGCAGGTCATTGGCGAAGAGCGTTGATTTGTCCGCCTTGCCCGTGTGTTTGGTATCTTCCAGAACAACGACTTCATCGTGAACCTCCTCGCCGGGCTTGATCTGCGGATAAGTCTGGCTGCACGCCACCCAGAGCCGGCCTTGCGCGTCCCAATTCATTTGCACGGGTTTGTGCAGCATCGGTTCACTGGCCCAGAGATTGATCTCGAGCCCCTCGGGAATGATGAATCCTGCCAGTTCCGCGTCGGTGCTGGCATCGGGAATATCGGCGAGCGTTTTCGGCTGGCCCGCGACAAGCAGCGTGTCTAACAAAAGCAATATTCCGAGAACCCACGTGCTGATGATGGAGGCAAAGTGATGAGGTGTCATGATGAGTGCAGTGTTAAATGGAAGCCGGGAACTGCGGTGCCTGCGATTTCGCCCACAACAGCAAAAGCCATCCGGGGATGTTGATGAGGAAGATCAGGTCGAGCCATTGATGATTCTCAAAGGGCAGCCCCATGAGCCAGGTGATGCCTTGGTGCATGGCAATGAGCGAGAGTCCAACTAAGGCCGACCAGCACCGGTCACGAAGTCCGAGGAAGGCAAATACTTCAAGGAAGAAGCCCGCGCCAAACATGAGTTGAGCGATGACCGGATAATGCATGAGCCAGAGGGCGGATGCAGGGTCGCCGAGCAGTTCAGGGTTTAGATCCTTGTAGTAATCGTAGCGGCGGGTCTTGATGATCTCGATGCAAAGATACTTTGAGCGCCAAACCCAGAGGCCCTTGGTGTTGATGATTTTCGTCAGAGCGGAGGCGACATAACTGAAGAGAATGATGCCCCGTGAATAGAACCAGAGCCATGCGCGCAGTTTTTCCGGGGACTCACCGCGCTTCCACCATACTACGATGGTCTGGAAGAGCAGCACCATGCTGATGAGCTGCACACCGTGGTGGGTGAAGCCCTGCGAGTTCTGGTAGGTGTAAACGACGATCTGCGCCGCAGTCAGCAGCGGTAGCACAATGCGCAAACCGATGCCAAAGACGTAGGCTGCGCAGCAGACTGATGCGAGCGCGAGCATCCCCTGATAAACGCCGTCCTGATGCAGCCAGGTGAGGTTGAACCAGCGCGCGATGCCAACCGGAGCCGGTTGCGCGGCATAGGCATACGGATGCCAGTCGAGAAATGTGTTCAGCACGAGCGCGGCGAACGCGATTCGCATCAGTGTCCAGTCGCGCAATGAGATAGGATCGCCCTCGAAACCATTGCGAAACCACGCGCAAAGCTTTTGCATCCATCCTGATGGTGCCGCGTGAGTCATGGTTTTTGTGGGGTGGAGTCCACGGCGAGCACCCGTTTGGATTCAACAATGCCACCTTCTTTATAGGCGAGCGTCATTTCGACCAATGAGATGCTCTGCGGAAGTTCGCGGCCGCGACGGTCGGCATTCTGCTGACGAAGGAAACTGAGCACATCAAGGGCGGCGGCTTGGTCATCGCGGTGCTTCTTCATCCGGTTGGCATGAAGCTTGGCAACTTTCGAGGGCGTCACGCCCGTATGCCACGCCACGCGGAGCGGTTTGCCATCACCATCCGCCAGAAACTGAATGCTCAACGAATCTGAGTTCGGCTTGGAATACATTGGATAATGCGAGAACGGGTAGTTCTCGCGGAATGCCTGGGTCAGAGCGAGATAGAGCAGCAGCGGGAACACGGCCCAACGCGTCAGCCGCTTCCACCAAGGTAGCCGGATCGTGCTTTCGCTCATGGCACTGGTTGTGCGCCGAGCGCGGCTGACTTCAGGCCGGTTATCTTGGTGTCCTGCTCGTTGACGATAGGATCGAACTGCTCCATCTCCGCGCCGTTTTTACCCTGCTCGTGTTTGCGGAAGCCGAAGAGATAGGTCTCGTTTGCGGGTCGCCAGCGGTTGAAGAAAAGAAAATTTTTACGCACGATGGCTTGGCGCAGCGCCTCGCTCTCGGCTGCCGCGATTGAAGGTGCTGTCAATTCGAGGCCCGCGACCACCTTGGCCGCCCAGAGTTGATAGCCTGGCCCGCCATAGTGGAGGCCATTGTCGGTGAGCGGCTGTGGGGGACGTTCCTTTTTTGCACCGCCCATCAAATCGAAGGAATCGACAAAGGTCGCGTGTTGTTTCGCAGCGAAATCTCTGAGCGCGTCGCGCACTTGCACAAGTTTTGCATTGGCGGGCGTCATGTCGGGCAGCGGTGCACCGAGATTCTCGAACGGCGGCGGCGCAACGATGATGATGCGCACCTCGGGCGACTTCGAGCGGACGAGGTCGAGCAGCGCGCCATAACCGGCCAGGAAATCGTCGATCTTCAATTCGCGGTCGAGGGCCACATCATGGCCGTAGCAGGCGAGGAGCACCGTCGGCTGGAGCATCGCGAGATGCTTCGACAAACGCTCGATTCCCTCAGCGGGCGGACCGAAATAGGAGCGCGCGGTGCCGAAAACCGTGTCACCACTCCAGCCCAGATTGCGCACAGTCAATTTTTTGGTGCCGACCGCGAGGGCAAGCCGCGTTTCGAGAAAACCGAACTTCTGCTCGCGCTCGACAATCGTCCCGCCGACCAGCACCACGCGGTCGCCGTCCTTGAACTCGAAGGCACCGGCGCGCGCGGTGGATTGGATGAGCAAGAGGGATAAAAGGGTGTGGAGCAGGATTTTCATGGCAGGGCTGAGAGCATAAATACGATTCCTATCACCCTGCTTTTTCCGTCTGCTTGTGCTTGGTGTGATTGAACTCCCGCAGGTAATCGCCGCGGCTGAAGAATTTTTCCAGCCACACATACATCATGCTGAAGAAATAGCGGCTGCCCATTTCCTTGAGCTTTAGCTTGGCCTCACCGGTTCTGCGGTTCTTCCAACTGATGGGCATCACCGTCCATGAGTAGCCGCGCACGATGGCCTTGAGGGGAAGCTCCACCAGCAGATTAAAGTGCGGTGAGATGAGCGGGCGGCAGCCCTCGATGACTTCGCGGCGATAGGCTTTGAAGGCGTTCGTGGTGTCATTCAGCGTGATATGAAAAAGAGCCCGGATGACATAATTTACCACCCTGTTCATGACATACTTTACTGCCGGATAATCCTGGGTGCTGCCTCCCTTGATGAACCGGCTGCCGAAGACGCACTCATAACCTTCGTTGAGTTTTTTCCAATAGAGCACCACATCGTCCGGGCTGTCACTTTCATCCGCCATCATGACCACGGCAGCGTCCCCACGCATGGCGTGGAATCCGCACACGATGGCGCGACCGATGCCGTTCGGCCCTTCGTTGTCAACGGGATGCAACTCCGGGATCGTCTTCTGCAAATCTTGCAGCAAGGCCCAGGTGCCGTCCGTGCTGCCATCATTCACCACGACGATTTCATGTTTTATGCCCGCGTTGGTGAGCGTTTCATGGAGGTGTCCCACAGTCACGCCGACGCTGCCTTCCTCGTCGCGCGCGGGGATGACAACTGAAAGAAGATTCAAGGGGTGTAACTCATGGGACATGCCAGGGGTTGATACTGGCGACTGGTTCCCGCGCAAGAAAAATCTCCCGCATGTCTTGGGAGGAGTGCCGAAATTCTTCTTGCCGCATGTAAAGTGTGCGGCGAAAACCACCTCTTGAATTCGATGCATCGCTTATCCTCGCCTCCCGGCAATCGCATCTTCGCGCTCTGGCCGTTGGTGGCTGCTCTTGTTCCCGCTCTTACTTTGCTGGGGATGATCTGGCGGTTGCGGGTCCCGGTGCCTTACGCGGATTCCTGGGCCTTTGTGGAACAGTATCTCGACTGGGCTGGAGGAAAGTATGGCTGGGGCGATTTTTTTGCCAAGCATGGTGATCATCCAGCGGCAGTTGGGAAAGCGATCTATTTTGCCGTTATGCAGTGGTTCCATGGCGATGTCGGGATGCTTCCGCTGTTGAGCTGGGCTTTAACACTGCTGGTCGGTGGATGCGTTTTCTTGCTCGGACGTTCAGTATGGGCCGGGAACCCGGCACTGGGGGCGGTCTTGATGCTGTGCATGAGCCTGACTTTGTTCAGCACGGCCCAAGGCGGTGTCTGGCTTTGGGATTTCACATTTCAAAACTATATTCCCGGAGCGTGCCTCGCGCTGGGAGCGGTTCTGCTTACGAAGGGGGAGAACGGTGTCTGCATGATGGCTCTTGCGGCGCTGCTGAGTGTTGCCGCCACATTTTCGTTTGGCGCAGGTTTTATGGTCGGGGTGTTTTTCTCGATACTGATCTGGCATGGGATGCATGCCAAAAGCTTGCCGCGGAAGCTGGTTGTCTCGGGTTGCTGGCTCGTGGCACACGGAATGGTCGCGTGGATCGCGCTGAAGGCGTTCGGTCCGTCCGGTTTCACCGAGGAAGGTTCGCACCCTGGCCTCATGGTCCTGGTTGACCGCCCGTTTATGCGAATACAGTTCGTCCTGGTTCTACTCGGGCAGATGTTTGGAAAAGGATCAGTGTTCGAGCCACTGGCGCTATCTGCCGTGGTCGGCGGCGCGCTGGTTTTGGTATTCGCGTCGTGTTTGGCGGAGATTCTCCGGCGAAGAAAAGAGCGCGCCTTCTTCACGGCGTGTCTGCCGTGGCTGGTGTTCTCACTCTACGGCCTGTGCTCCGCGCTGCTGATCTGCATCGGGCGCATGGGGCCTGGCACCGACACCTTCGCATCCTTCAATAACATCTATGCGCTGGCTGAGCGCACCATGGCCGAGCGCTTCATCATTTCGACTTTGTTCTTCGTATTAGGCGTCGTCATGTTGG
>JAYVZW010000196.1:0-2025 GCA_043783015.1 Verrucomicrobiota bacterium | reverse complement strand
GACGCTACTGAAACCACCGCACTGAAGCAGTTCGCAGGCTACACCGAGTTCACCGAAGTCCTCGGCCTGATCTTCGGCCCCAATCCACATCGTGTCGGCGAAAGTTGGAAGCCGGATCTCCGCGCCCTCAAAAAATCCGCATTGCCACTCGACGCCGACCTCGAATGCAAATTAGAAGAAGTCGCCGAATACAATGGCGAACGATGCGCCCACATCACTGTGAAGGGCCACTTCATCAGCGTGCTCGAGAATGGCGGCAACTTGAACATCTCCATCAACGGCAACATCTATCGGAGCCTGCGCGACCTGATCGACATAGATACCGACTTCACCGGAACCTTTAAATACAGCGGGGCCTTCGGCAAAGGAGCAAACGGCCAGCCCGGCTCCAAGGCTGAAATTGAAGCGCCGCTCAAGCTCAAGCGCACGGTGAAGGTGGAAAAACGGTGAGGTTTTCAGGGGCGAAAGATTTCATATTTGAAACTCAATTCCACATCACATCATACACAATATGGAAGCCATTACTGTCCTGATAGGACTCATTCTTATCGCATGCGTTTTCGTCCTGCCGATAGCCGCCTTCGCGCAGTCCGGCAACGCCAAACGAGCTGCGGAAGATCTTCACGAACGACTGCGCGCCATGGGCATTCAGTTGAGCGAACTGCGGCAGAAAATCATACAACTCGAGTTACTGCGCGAAAAGTCTGCCGATCTCGCAGTGGCTCCAAAAGTAGCCGAAACACCATCAAAACTAAAGCCGCTTCCGCAAGAAGATGCGCTGCCAATTCCAGGCGCTCCTGCGTTCCCACGTGATAAAATTTCAAGCGCCACTCCACCGCCGCTGCCGCTTGCTGCGGCGAATGCCGCTCCACCAGCAAGCAAACCTCACGAGGTGGAGCCGATGTCACACTCCATCCCCGCGGCAACAAAACAGCCACCAGCCTTCAAACTGCCGGAGCTGAACCTCGAGCAATTCATGGGCGTCAAGCTCTTCGCCTGGTTGGGCGGCCTCGCCCTGTTCTTCGGCATTGCTTTCTTCGTGAAGTATTCGTTCGACCACAATCTGATTCCGCCGGCCGCGCGGGTAGCCATAGGCTTCATCGTCGGAGCGGGAGTGATGGCAGGTGGCGTCATGCTTCATCGACATGAAAAATACCGGGTGCTCGCACAAACCTTATGCGCTTCCGGCACACTCATTCTTTATGGCGTCACCTTTGCAGCGCACTCCATCTATCATCTCTTCGGCGGGGAGGGACGGGGCGCATTCGTCGCTTTCAGCATCATGGCGCTCATCACCGCGACGGCCTTCCTGCTCGCGGTGCGGCTCAATGCTTTGGTCGTCGCGATTCTCGGGATGCTCGGCGGCTTCCTCACGCCCATTCTTTGCAGCACGGGTCACGACAATCCGCTGGGCCTTTTCGGCTACATCGCGCTGCTTGACCTCGGCCTGCTCATGGTCGCTCGCGTGCGGAAGTGGTTCTTCCTCGCCTCACTCGGCGCGGCGGGCACGATCCTCATGCAAATCGCATGGTTCGGCGAATTCTTCCATCGCGGACACTACTTCGAAGGTGCGGCGACCTGGACGCCCATCGCAATTTCCGCGTCATTCATCGTGCTCTTCCTCATCGCCGCGTTCCGCACCAAGCAGGATGAAAGTGGCGATCGCCATCCCGGTGCTGCGGCGATGGCCCTCTGCGGCACGGCGTTGTTCTTTGCCTTCATCTTCCTCGAATATTCCTCGATCACGGACCGCGTCTGGCTGCTCTATGGCTTCGTCTTTTTCATTAATGCAGGCGTGCTCGCCGGCATCATCATTCAACCGAAGCTGGGACTGGCGCAGCTCATCGTGGGCCTTGCAACCTTCGCCCATCTCGCGGTCTGGACGATGAACAAACTCAAGCCGGAGATGCTCGGCAGCGCGCTCGCGGTGTATTTCATTTTTGGTGTGCTGCATTCCGTATTCCCCGTGGTCTGGCAACGTTTGAAACCGAACAATGCGCTCGCATTGCATGGCGCGTTCAGCCC
>JAYVZW010000195.1:0-18427 GCA_043783015.1 Verrucomicrobiota bacterium | reverse complement strand
GGTGAACGTAGTCCTCCGCGTGCATCGGAAAGTCGAAGTTCACGACATGCGAGATGCCGTCCACATCAATGCCGCGTGCGGCGATATCCGTGGCCACGAGCACGCGCACTGCGCCGCTTTTGAAATCCTGCAGCGCGCGCAGTCGCTGATTTTGTGAGCGATTGGAGTGCAGGGTCGCGGTCTTCACGCCATACTTTTCCAGATACTTGGCGATGCGATCCGCGCCGTGTTTCATCTTGGCAAACACCAGCACCATGTTGAATGCAGGATCGACCAGCAGATGCAGCAGCAGCGGGTTCTTGAGATGCTTCGGCACTTCGTAAACGAGCTGCGTAACGGTATCTGCCGGATTGGAGCGCTTGCCGATCTGAACGATTTTCGGATCGTGCTGGAATTCATGCGTCAGGGCTTCGATCTCTTTCGAGAGCGTGGCCGAGAACATCAGCGTCTGCCGTTTGCGCGGCAGCGCCTTCACAATGCGGCGGATGTCCGGCAGGAAGCCCATGTCCAGCATCCGGTCGGCTTCATCGAGAACGAGAAACTCCAGTGAATTGAAATTCGCGTGACGCTGGCTCATCAAATCAAGCAGACGTCCGGGCGTGGCGATGACAATGTCCGCACCGCGTCGCAGCGCATCGATCTGTGGACGCTCGCTGACACCGCCGAAAATTTTTGTGATGCGCACCGGCGCGTGTTGGGCGTAAGCGAGGACGTTCTCCTCGATCTGCACCACCAGTTCCCGCGTGGGCGCCAGAATGAGGCACTTGATGCCGCGCAGCGGACCTTGGCCGCTAATCTTTGAGAGTTGCGTGAGAATCGGAAGCGTGAAGGCGGCGGTCTTTCCCGTGCCGGTTTGCGCGATGCCGATCAAATCATGTCCCGCGAGCACTTGCGGAATGGCGGCGACCTGAATGGGCGTGGGTTCGGTGTAACCGGCGTCGGCGATGGCTTGAAGAATACGGGCGTCAAGGCCCAGGGAGCTAAATGGCATAGGGCGCTCACTATGGAGCGAATGTCGCGCCGCGCACGGTATTTCTCATCAACGGCCAGTCGGGAGTTGTGGGGGACATCCATGCCACCAAGAGAGATGCCTCCAACACCCAACCGACCATGGTAGCAGCCGACGCAAGGAGGCTCGAACTTTTCATGTGCGCATAGCATTTTGAACTTCCATTTAAGTGCCTCGTCACCTCGGCGGCTCCAATTATCTAGGGAATCACTGATTTATTCGGAAGTAGAAGCGGCGCCTCGCCGCTTTCCCAGTCAATGAAGCGACGAGGGCGTCGCTTCTACTCCTTGTTCAGCGTTTCCCTAGTTCCCAGTAGAAGCCGACGTAAGGAGGCTCATGTTTCCTCCTCATTTCATGAAACAGCGGGCCATCACCGGAATCCACGTCATTTGACTTTTCTCCGTCAGTCATGTAATCCCCATCAGCGGTCATGTCAGCCAAAGTCACACTCACGATCAAGGAGGGAGCGGGTCAGGGCCAGGTCTTCACCTTCTTGACGCACGACACCTTTCTTCTCGGCCGCATGGACGAGTGCCACATTGTCATCAAGGACGACGACTTCGTCTCCCGGCATCACTTCCTCCTCGAAGCCTGCCCACCCCAGGCCTCGCTGCGCGATCTTGGCAGCCTCAATGGCACCTTCGTGAATGGCAAAGTCTGCGGTGGCCGCAAACCCGGCGACCGCAAAATTATCTTTTGGAAAACGATGAGGGAGCTGAATATAATCAACAAATTCCTCCCAGGGTTGAACACCAAATCGAATAAATAAGATGGACAGCAACTATATCAACACCAATAGCAATGGTGAGCGTGTGCCAGTCACAGGCAAGGCCGCGTTCCTAATCAGGGACGGTGCCAGAAAAGTTACCTTTGAGGAGTTCTCTACAAGTCCTCTGGCCGGGCTGGTGGTGGTCGTGGAGAACGGGTCATTTGACGCGGCTCTTCATTGCGAAAATGAATATAATAGGGGTCGGGTGCTGCATTCCATCAAGAACGGCGATTCCCGCCCCGTTACTTTTTTTATACTACGAGCACGCAGAAAAGGTGGCCGCGCCTACCTCGCTGTAGCCGGACATTCTAAAATTGATTCCAGATTTCTTCACTCCCACATTTGACAATCAATCAGACATGCTCCCTCCCACCCCGTCTCCGACACGCGCCTTGGGCCACTCCAGCCCAGATAGGGAATTGTTCGAATGTCAGGATCCGAATGATGCTTAACCCGTCGAGTGCTTATTTGACTCCATCGGGGCATTTTTTCAGGATTCACTGCTTGATCCTCTTCGCTGAGAAAAGACTGCCAGCATTGATGTTGCAAAGTAGCCAAAGTCCACTACTTAAAATTGATTCTTCACGCAGCACATGCTGCCTTGGTAAACATCATCCCTCACTGTAACGAATGGCCCTAAGTCTCAATTTACTAGCGTCACAAAGGGCCGCGACGACTGCAAAGCTGCCGAGATGCTGATCTCAGTGAGAGGGCTGACTTGATTTATATATGCCGGAAGAACAATCACCAGAACTGGACGATGCATCATCGCAACAATCTCGCGTCATTGAGAAAGTAAATGCGCAGCATATTAAAAGAACCTGGGTGATAACCAAGATTGAGCTAGGGTCAACCACAGCCATGTTCCAACGCCCAACTCTTTGGGTGAACGCAGTGCTGCACGAACCCCCAAAATTTCTTGGCGCCTTTGCTACGCGCGCCTTCTATATACTGCCGGAGCTGTTGAATACGGCCCAAGTGCTCAATGTCGGAGATGAGGTCGCCATCGAACTCAAAGACGGCCTGGTAATCGAATCTATGGTCGATCTGGAGCTCGTCCGCAAAGGTCCGGTGGCCTGGGACCAGTGGCGGCATGACGCGTCACTTTAATCGCTCTTACTAACTGCTAGGAAACCTTTCGAGTGTCGCGCCGAAGTGATGGGCTGGTAACTCTAAATCAATCTGTTAAAACAATGTTTAAAAAACGCATCAAAACCCCCAGCTTGCCCTGCGGAATGTAGCCGCGCCCTGCTGCATGCAGTCAAATTCGTCAGCGTCAGGCACATCAACACCATCATGACAAAATTGCGCATAATAATTCTCGCCCTGATCATCGCGGCATCAGCCGTCATTGCTGGATTGATCTTGGCTCCAGTCACACTCAAGCAGCTTCTCGGTGGCGAGGGCTACAACCGGCTTTGGCAACTGGCGCTCGGTTCTATTATTGGCAGCTTGGTGTCGGCTGCGCTCTCCGAACTAAATCGAGAGCGGGATAGGCTCAAGAGGCGGCGCGAGCACCTGTGGTCGTTCTATGCTTCAGCATTGGCCGCTTACAATGATGTCAAAAAAGCTAGGCGCCTGCTCAATGCCACGGTGGTTTTCAAAAACGACGGCCTCAAACATGTTCGCAAACTCGAGTATGAGGCGCAAATGATCGATCTGCAGGACGTGCAACTCCAGCTTGAGAGCATGGTGCGCCAGGTGCATCTCAGGAGTAAGGTATTTTCACGCGCACATGATCTTGAGGCTCACCTTAAGACTATGGAGAACTACCTGCGCAATGTTCTCAATGAGTTCGAAGGAAATAAATTTCAAGCTTCAGTTACGTCTGCACCACTTTCAGACTTCCCTAGGCTACAAGAGTTCATCGACCGCGAAGACCGTTCGCCGTTCATTGCCCAGTTCGTCGCTTCATACGACGAAGTCGAGGAAGCTCTATTCAAACTTCTATCCGCATGATGCCTTGTCACGAAGTGTCAGGCCCTCTGTTACTAAGTGTCAGGCCCTCTGTTACTGGCGGTGATCACGGTTCACAGGCATCATTCTTCGGCATTTTTTTGAATTTATATCGCTTTTTCAACTCCGCAGTCGTGCATTGATGTTGGTGAAACAGTTCTTTTAGATAAGTGCTGGTCACGCTGAGGGGATTTGTTGTCAGTTGAATTATGTTTCCATCCGAACCCCTTGCGATCTTCTTTGCGTCTTTATAGGAGAGATCGAAGATCACAAATGGGGATCTGACATCCCGGTAAAATCGCTTGAATTGCGGGTCCGCTGCCCCAATGAGGAGTATTCTGTCGAAGTCCTTGCCGTGATAAAGACCAAAAATTCCTGCCCAAGACCATCTTTTCGTGGGCACGTTTTTATCAGGCTGGCCCAAGTTTGAATATTTCACCTCGATCTTGAGGTCTCGGCGGTTTTTGCGTCCTATTGAAAGATCATGGGGCGCTGTATGAGGTGTCAGCTTTCCGCCGATCAAATTAGCGACCAATGTTTCGCCTTTGATTCCCTCCATTAGTTTTGGGTTTAACCTCAAAAAATGCACGCTCGATCGGAGTTTTGTATTTTCTTCCAAGAGTTTCAGAAGTTTGCCCTCAAGCATGGCAATCTTCCTGAGTAGTGATTTCTGGCTGAGTTTCTTCTCCTTCACGATCTTAGCGTGTCTTTTTTTTGCGGTAGTGCAAGGATCGCAGTATGACCTTGGGCTTAGATCGGAGGCGGGGTGTGCTGGCGGTATTTTCTTTCTTAACTTTCGTGTCTTCCGTGGTGATCGTCAGCTGATTATACCAAGGGATCACTTTTTTTGGTATGGATGTTGATTGTTTCCATTATTTTTTCAGCGTTGACATTGTTATCGAACAACATGTATACGCCGCGTTTGTGGCTCTTTGCACTTTTGCCGCTAGGGATTTGCTCCTGTGTTTGAGGTGCCGAAGTGACCTTGGCCGTGGATCGCAGACTGGGGGCGGGGGAGTTATTTTCCTTCACAACCCTCGCAGCCTCTGCGGGAACTTTACTGACACCCTTTTTGGAAGTGTTTTTTTTAATCCGATTAAGTTGTGCAAGGTCCTTTGAATGGTCGAACCACTGAAACCGATTGGGGCGTGGTTTCCCGACCCAAAAATCATGCAGAATCTCGAAAGCGTCGCCTAGGTGGACAAACGAGTGTTCGTAAAGGGAGAATAGCTTTTGTTTCGATCGCGAGACCAAGGTGCCTTTCGTGGATCGTGTCCCGACGTAGGCAAGCCGGTTGCGGCGCCGAACCCCTATCCCTTCCCAACTCCACTCTACGATATAGCCCTCCTGTCGCCGTGCGATTTGAACAAAACCTCCACGGGCGTCACTGAGGCAAAACCATGATGGAGTTTCTTCCGCGAGTTGTAATAGCACATAAATCGCCATGCCAAACTGCTCAATCGGCTGATCTCCGTCGCCGGGATCAAGTCTGATTGTGAAGGGAGAGGGTGACGGAGTGTAGGGGGAACTCATAATATTGGGAGAATGAAAAACGGGGGCGCACTAGGTCTAGCTACTCAATTCCAAAAGATTTTTTGACTTCAAGTTTGATATTAGCAATTTGATTTTCCATAGTATTTTTGGTTTAGTCTGCCATCGCTGCCCAGATTTCGTGATATTTTCCCAGCTTATCTTGCTGGCCTGGCTTTACCCCGACTGCTGATTTAAAGTTTGGGTAGTCAATGGAATCTCCAAGCGCTGTGATGACGGCATTTTTCTGGCCCTTGTCGAGGAGCAACCTGAACGGATAGTCACTATGTTTGAAGCTATCCTGAACTGCTGGCAGACCAGCAACCAGTTCGCGCAGATTTTCCAGATCATGTTTTTCGCGGGATCGAACATGAAAGAGATCGCCTTTTTTAACGATGGAAAAGAAGCCGTGAACAGTGAAGAGCCACATAGTAGGTTTTTGTTGAGGTGAAAGGTTCAGTCAGACAAAGCTCTGTCTGCAGGATTCGCGGTGATGAATTGTCCGCTGCTCAAATCTTTGTCACCATCCCAGCGATAGGCGCAGAGCGGATTATCTTCAAGGGCACCGCTGTAGTCGAGGCACACAACATTAGCGGCAAGAGGCTGTTTTACCTTGGTGGGCGACATCCAGTAATGCCCAAAGAAAACGGGCGGCTCATCTGCACCGTAGTTGGGCAGGTTCCGCAGCATATCCGCTGTCACCTTTTCCAAGAGTTCTTCCTTCGGCTCCGGCATCACCAGATCGCCGATGTTAGAGCCCTCCTCCAAATTCCACCAGCGCACCCGAACGTCTGTGCGCATTCTGCCATCCTTGTCCGTGATAAACATTCCATCGGGCAGGGCCATCTCAGGACCCTTTAATAAAATTTCTGACGCAGTATATTCTATTTTCCCCTTGGTTGCGGTGGCACGGAGAAAGTCATCATCCAGCAAAGGAAAGCCACTCAGCATCTCAAGATGCCGTGCATCCCAGCAAGCATGCACCGCACGCAGGTCACCGAGGTCGAGGAACATCGGCAGTCGCTTCATCCATTTCACCCAGTTTACCCATTCCTCCTCGTGTTTATCAAAGGCTTGGATCGTCTCCAGATGCTGTTCGGTATTCGATTTTGTGTGCTTACGCAGATAATCGCCATTCCCATCGGGTGTGGCATAGGCAATCGCGTTGAACTCGTGGTTCCCCATGATCGCCAGGGCGTCGCCCGCATCCACCATGCCGCGAACGGTGTGGAGAGTTTCCCGAACCTTTGGCCCCCGGTCAATATAGTCGCCTATAAAAATCACCTGTCTGCCTTCAGGATGGCGATGGGTCTTGTCTAGCTTGCGGTAGCCGAGTCCATCCAGCAGGGCCGTGAGCTTGTCGTGCTGGCCGTGGATGTCACCAATGAAGTCGTAGGGTTGGGTTTTCATGACAACACTACCTTCGTCCCGATTGTTGGATTGTGAACCGTGCAATATGCAGTATTCATGACGATATAATCATGTTTGAAAACCTCTTCTCACGCGGCGGACTCTCGCTGGACCGTCTTCGCAGCTTTCTGGCTTTCGCACAAGCAGGCTCCATTGCAAGGGCGGCGCCGGGTGATGTGAATCTGCAAAGCCAGATGAGCAGACAGATCAGCGAACTGGAAACTTTTTTCGCCGCCGAACTCACCGTGCGCCGTGGCAAGACCTTGACGCTATCACCCGCTGGCCAGCGTCTCGCTACACTCATCCGGGAGCAGTTGCAGGACCTTGATGATTTTCAGCGTGAACAGGCGCGAGTGAAGAAGGCCTTCACCTTGGGTGCAGGAGCGAGCATTCTCGACTGGCTGGTGCTGCCTGTGCTTGGGTCCATCAGAGATGCCCTTGACCAAGCGACAGTGAGTCTAGAAACACTCCGCAGCCTAGCATTGGTCGAGGCGGTGAAAGACGGGCGGGTGGATTTCGCCATCGTGCGGGAAGATGCCATACCTGAAAGTGCAAAGCGCCATCCACTGAGACGCCTGACTTTTCATCTTTGTCTGTCTCGGCGATTACTAAAGCGCGGCAAAGCAGCGAGCACGGCGGATGATCCGAAGGTTTGGCAGACTTTACCCTTCACTGCCGGCAAGGACGGCGGACAGCTTGATCTCACATTGCGTCAAGCCATGCGCGACGGCGGCGTGGACTTCCGTCCTGTGGTAGAATGTAATTCGATGTTGCAGGCCCGCCAGCTCATCGAACGCGGCGAGTGCGCCGGCGTGCTTCCATCCGTGGGTATTCACGGACTTGAGGCCAAGGGGATCATCATTCGCGAGTTCGCTCCGCTAAAGAACTACGGACGCCATTTGGTTCTACATTACAACGAACGGCAGATGCGTCGTCGTGGTGTGGACGAGGCTGCAATCAAGCAAATCGCATTAACTCTTCGCAGGTGATACCGTGGACTCTTGGAGGTGCGCTTGCGAGAATCAGCTTAGTATTTTGGGAGCAATCGGATGAAATGCCGTAAAAATGCGGTTAAGGTGGTGCATCTGCGCCCTCTCTCCATCACAAAGGCATCACTCGAGGTTATGACGTTGTGGTGCCGCGCCGTGGACCAATTCTGATCAGCGCCTATGAAGCACATAATATCATCGCTAAGCGACCTCCGCCGCCTGTTCGAACGCGCGGTGACAATCCGCGACATCGCAAAACCGCTGGTGAGCTTTGACAGCGATCATGATGCGGCAACTGTCCGGCATATTATGGAAAAGCACGGATTTGATACTGTTGGCATTCGTGAATCCGGCTACGTCCGTGGTTACGTGGAGCGGGAATCGATTGTCTAGGGGAGGATAGGCGATTGCGCCCGGGACTTCGTCCCTTCCGAGGTGCTGGCCGATACTGAACCACTCATCGCCGCGTTCGAAATGTTGCGCGAACGGAATCAGGTCTTTGTGACCATGCTTGGAAGGGTGGGCGGCGTAGTGGCTCGCGCTGACCTGCAAAAGGCACCCGTCCGGATGTGGCTCTTTGGCCTCATTTCTCTCGCCGAAATGCATATGCAACGGCTCATTCGAGAAGCCTGCCCCAACCAGAGCTGGAAATGCGCCCTCAGCGCGGAACGAATCGACAAAGCAGAGAAACTCTTTGCCGATAAAAAGGACGAGAACCTTGAGACAGACCTGTCCGACTGTCTGGAGTGGGCCGACAAAACGACGATATTTCGTAAAACGCCTCAATTGCTGGAAGCGGCAAAACTGCCGAACAAATCGAAACCGAAAGTCTTTTTTAGGCAACTCATGTTGTTGCGGAACGACTTGGCTCACGCCGGAGATATTATTCGGGGTCAATGGCCGGAATTGGCGGACAGGGCTGAGGATGCGGAAACCTTGCTGCAGAACCTTGAGGAGGCTGGTTTTCGCGTGGCAAACGCAGTCTCTGAAACGCACCAAGTGAAATCCGAATTCATTTTGCCACCGGCGATTTGCACTCCGTGACGCTCTGCAAGGATGGACGACGGTCGCTGGCACCAACAGGAAGATTTGCTGATCGTTTTACTGTGGAACTGCCGAAGTAGAAGTCTCCGTTTTTGCTCGACGTTCTTGGCAGGCCTGATAATCTCAACTCGCTGCGATGCGCGACCTCTGAGACATCGAGATGAAGCTGCTGCAACTGCTACACGCTGATTCCACCGGTTCACCTACCTAGTTCCTGGACGCCCTGACTTTTCCACTATGCACGCCGCCTACTACGAAACAAGATTCAACGCTGAAGAGCCCATCGATGACTGGCCAGCGGAATTCGCCATCATCACTGCCTATGCCACAACAGGCGAGCAATGGACTGATGAACAAAATCTGGCGGCCGATGAAAACCTGCGGCTGCTTTTGGAAGGCGCATCCGTGGCAATTCCAAAGGTCTGGTGCCGCCGATTGACTGGCTATTCACCGACGACCGGCCACGCCGAGCCCGGATGGGCTGCCGCGCTCGACTTCGCCACGGCCTGCAAAGTCGGTGAGAATTTTAGGCAGGATGCCATCTACTTCGTCAGCAACGGTTGGCTTTCCGTGACGCACTGCAAGGATGGACACCGGGAACTGGCGCCGGTTGAAAGATTCGCCGATCGCGTTACGGTGGAACCGCAGGGGTGATAACGCAGACCTTAGTGGCGTTGAAGACCACATCGAACACCGTCGAGTCAGCCACATGTCCCACGTCATCCGCCACATCCCACATAGCAGCTTGGTGATCCCAGAGGCTCATCGGCAGCCGTTCGTGCTGTCCGACACCGAGCTAGACTTTGAACTCCTGCGGATGACCGACGGTTACACCGATGAGCTGTTTGACGCTCTCCCCGGGGTCGCAGTGACATTCCCCATCTCGCGCCTTGTGGTGGATGTGGAGCGTTTTGAGGAGGACCACTTGGAGCCGATGTCCAGCCGCGGGATGGGGGTGCTCTACACCCAGACTCACGATCAGCGGCCGCTACGGCGTCTCCTTGCCGATGAGGAGCGCAGGTTGCTGCTGGACAAGTATTATCGGCCGCATCATCAGGCACTGGAGGCGGCGGTGGAGAGGGCCCTGCTCACTCAGGGCCGCGCCCTGTTGCTCGACTGCCACAGTTTTCCATCCCGGGCGCTTCCCTACGAGATGTTTGATCACCAGACGCGGCCTGAAATCGGCATTGGCACGGACGCATTCCATACAAACGACGGCCTTGTGGCCAGAGCGGTCATGGCCTTTGCACGCAGGGGCTTTTCGGTGGCTCTCAACAAGCCCTTTCCCGGCACCATCACTCCGCTAAAGTTTTATGGACGGGAGCAGCGAGTCCAATCCGTGATGATTGAGGTGCGCCGCGACCTTTACATGGACGAAAGCACCGGGGCGAAGCTGAGGGGCTTCGATGCCTTTAAGCTCCAGCTTGGTGAGACGGTTCGCGAGCTGGCGGCCAGCTGAAATAATCGACGGTGATTTCTTCCATGACGTGGACAAATAGACTCGTAAGGACTCAGTCCTCGTCATTCGGGTCCTAGCATTTAAACATTTATCATCTTTTATTTCTCTTTCTGAGATACCTGAAAAGCTGGACCCGCCAGAAACTCTTCCGGCGTCATCACGGGCAGGGTGAAGGCTTTAAAGTCGTCGGTGTTACGGGGGTGCTAAACCTAAAAAGAAGCGCTCTTCGTAGTCGGCATCTTTCAGACGGCAGATCGCCGAGGTGCGCTGTGACTTATTTAGAGCCTTCACCGCGTCCACGCCAGTAATCTGGCTCCCGGTGCAAGTGCATGACGGCCACGATTTCGAGGGTATCGTCGGTGACGGGATGATACACTAGTCCATAGGGGAACCGGTTGAGCAGTTTGCGCCGATAGCCGCCAGCGACCCGGACGGAAGCTTCGGGCATGCGTAAGATGGCGTCCTCGCCCGCCTGCACTTCAGCGTAAAACTGATACCCTAGACCCTCGGCGCAGGCGTTGTAGTAAGCCACGGAGTCGAGCAGTTCGCACCGCGCCTCTTCCAAGTATATGAGGTTCACGATGCCAGCAGGCTTTCCACGTCGCGGCTCACTTCCTCGCGGCTGTAGGTGCGCGTCTCGCCGCGTTGGCGGCGGGCGATGCGGCGCTCGATTTCGTCGCACCATGCTGGGGAGAGGTCGCGTTCTTCATCGAGGCTGAAGAGAAGACGTTGCACCAAATAGGAACGGTCTGCGGGTGGCAGGGCCAAGGCTTCATCAATGACGGTGGTCATGGCAGTCATGATGGGACCATATCCTAATCGCTAAGATTCTCAAGTCTGGCGGTGCGGGCACGCACATCACCCATGACATGCCGTGTCCTTGCTCGGTATTTCACATGACGATCCGTCGTGAATCAGGAGGCGCTATTTTTCTCTTCCTCGCTCCAGATTCGTTGCACGCGCTCAATTCTGAGCGCCTTGCCAGTGGCGATGTCCACATCCACCCACGCGCCGCAAAGCTGCACCGGCCCTTGCGCGACATAATGTTTACCCGGCAGCAGGGTGAGGAGGCGGTGCAGCGCGGCGTCCACATCCATGCCGATGACGGAGTGCAGCGGTCCGCACATGCCGGCGTCGCAAAGGAAGGCGGTGCCATTCGGGAAAATGCGTTCATCAGCCGTCTGCACATGGGTGTGAGTGCCGACGATGGCGGAGACTCGACCATCAAGGAACCAGGCCAGCGCGGTCTTCTCACTGGTGGTTTCCGCGTGCATGTCGATGAAGATGACGTTGGTTTCTTTCCGGATTTCGTCCACTGCCGCGTTGATGACATCAAAGGGATTGTCGAGCAGCATCTTCATGAAGGTGCGCCCTTGAAGGTTGATGACGCCGACCTTTCCCTTCTTGGTGTCTAATATCACCCAGCCCTTGCCCGGCGTGCCCTCGGGATAATTCAAGGGTCGCAGCAAGCGCGGCTCTTCCGCGAAGAAGGGCATGATGTCCTTCTGGTCCCAAACGTGATCGCCCGTGGTGATGACCGCCGCGCCCGCGCGCATGAGGCTGATGGCAATCTTCGGGGTGATGCCGCGCCCACCTGCGCTGTTCTCGCCGTTCACGATGATGAAATCCACGGCGAGTTCTTCTTTCAATACCGGCAGCAGTGCGGCTACGGCCTTGCGCCCCGGCTCGCCCATGACATCGCCGAGGAAAAGGATGCGGATGGTGTTGGTGGAAGCGGCGTCGTTTTCGAGATTCATTGCTGCGCACTTAGAGGATGAATTTCAGCATAATCAAGTATAGCCTCCGCGCATGTTCTTTGGGATGATCCGCCGTCTTGCCCTTCTCGTGCTGTTGCCCGCGCTGTTCACGCACGCCCATCCTCCCGGTGTGGAGGGAAGCGACCCTCACAAGGCGGAACTTGCTCCGGCGTCACAGTTGACGGGCAACAAGCCCAGGCTATCCCCTCTCGCAGAGAAGCCCGACTGGAAACAACTGGAGGCATTGTCAGGCGTCGTCGGACGTGAGGAGTTTGAGGCCGCACTGACAAATATCTATTCCGATGAGTCCAGTGCGGCCCGTCCATGGAAGATTGAAGGCGACAAAGTATTGATCGAAATCGCACCCGGACAATCCCCTGCTGTCATTGCTTTTCGGAATCCCCATGCTGATGACGTTCCTCTCGCACACAACTGGCATAGTGTGCGTGAGCTGGCTCCGTTGAAGCCAGGTGAACTGCCGCTGACAGGACTGCACATCGCCCTTGATCCCGGTCACATCGGCGGTGGTTATGCCAAAATGGAGGAACGCTGGCTGAGCATGAAGTCCGGTGAAGCCGTCCTCGAGGGTTCGCTGGTGCTCAAGGTCGCGCAGGTCTTGAAGCCCCGGTTGGAAGCACTCGGTGCCCGCGTCAGTCTCGTGCGCAGCAACGAGGCTCCTGTGACCACGTCAAAACCGGAGGACTATAAAGATGCCGCTCATGAAGTGCTGGCCGAAGCTGGCATTGTCAATCCCAAGGAGACTTACTCCGGTGTCGTAGGAGATCCAAAGATCATCACCGTGCAATGGCAGGCGGAGAAGCTTTTCTATCGCGTCAGTGAAATCCGCGCCCGCGCCCGCCGCGTGAACGAGGAACTGCGCCCGGACATGGTTTTCTGCCTGCATCTGAACGCCGAGGCCTGGGGAGATGCCGGAAGGCCCGCATTTGTGCCACACAATCATTTTCATCTTCTCATCAATGGCTGCTATGCCCCGGATGAAATGCAGTTTGAGGACGTGCGCTTTGAAATGTTCCAGCGACTTTTCCATCGCGTGCATGAGGAGGAGCGGCGCATGGCCGATGTCATTGCGCCCGCCATGGCCACTGCCACCGGTCTGCCGCCCTATCTTTACATGACTAAGAACGCCCGTCGCGTTTCCGGCAGTCCTTATGTCTATGCGCGCAATCTTCTCGCGAACCGGCTTTACCAATGCCCCGTGATTTATCTTGAGCCTTATGTGATGAACCATGAGGAGACTTACAAGCGACTCTTGTTAGGACACTTTGTCGGGCGAACCTTGATGGACGGGCATCTCGTCAGCAGCCCGCTGGAAGATTATGCGCGCGGAGTGGTGAACGGAATTGTGGATTACTGCAAGCGCGAGCGCCGCGCCGCGCCATGACGATCTTGATCATTGGCTGCGGCTACGTGGGTGAACGCGTGGCTGATCTGTTGCACGAGGCCGGGCATGATGTTGCCGGGGCCACACACTCCGAGGAGTCGGCGCTGCGACTTTCGCAGGCCAAGCCTTACGCGGTTCATGCCTGTGATGTGGGAGATGAATTTTCCGTGAGGGGAATGTCGGCTAAACTGTCCGCGCTGCCCGAGGTCATCATTCATTGCGCGTCATCGAACCGGGGCGGCGCAGAGATGTATCGGTCGGTCTATCTCAATGGCTGCCGCCATTTGCAAAACGTGTTTCCCGCCGCGCGCCTGATCTTCACCAGCAGCACCAGTGTCTATCCGCAAACGGACGGCTCATGGGTCACGGAAGAAAGCGATGCCACGCCGGATCGCGAGACCAGCCGCATCTTGCGGGAAGCAGAAGACCTGGTGCTGGCACGCAACGGCTGCGTGGCCCGGCTGGCCGGCATCTACGGACCTGTTCGATCGTTTGTGCTAAAAAACTTTCTTGAGGGCAGCGCCGTCATCGAGAGCAATGACGGCGAGGGACGCTGGCTGAATCAGATACATCGCGAGGACGCCGCGCGCGCCCTCGTGCATCTCGTGCTTCATGGACTGACAGGCATCTTTAATGTCACAGACGACACACCACTGACCCAGCGCGAATGCTTTGCCAGACTCGTCGAGCGATTTCATAAACCTATGCCGCCGACTGTCGCGCCGAAGACAGAACGCAAACGCGCCTGGACCAGCAAGCGAGTGACTGATGCAAAACTTCGGGCCTCGGGCTGGACACCGCTTTATGCGAGCTACTTTGAGGCGGTGGAACACGATGCCGCGCTCGTTCCCTCCATCCTCGACATGATTGAAATACCTTCCACTGCATCGCGCGAACCCGCCAAAGCTTTGAATCTCGTGCTCATCGGATTGATGGGCTCGGGCAAAACCACGCTGGGTCGTTTGGTGGCCCAAAGTCTTGACTTTGTTTTCGTCGATACTGACCACCTCATTGTTGAGGCTGCCGGGAAAAGCATCCCGGAAATCTTCGCCAGCGAAGGTGAAGCCGGCTTCCGTCAGCGCGAGTCCGCAGCCTTGCAATCACTGGTGGGCCGCCAGCGCCATGTCATCGCCACCGGCGGCGGGATTGTGACGCAGGCCGTCAATCTTCCCATCCTCAAGCAGCTTGGCTGCGTCGTCTGGCTCTCCGCAGACACCCGCGTGCTGCATCAGCGCACTGCTTACGGTCACGATCGCCCCTTGCTTCGCGAGGCTGACCCGGCGGCGAAACTCCGCGCCCTCGCTGAAGAACGGTCAACGCTGTATGAACAGGTCTGCGACATCAAAATCAACACGGACGACCTCAGCACGCAAGAGGCGGCATATGGCGTCACAGAATCCGTGCGGGTGTTTTTTGGCGGTATGCGTTAATAGCATTTATGGTTTTACGTCGTAAAAAATAGCTTGTAAAAATAGTGCACTGCGCAAATTAATCACATGAACTTGCGCCTCGCAGTGTCGGCCATGCTGGTTTGTTTTTCTCCGGGGTGTTCGGATGATGAAGAAAGTCCGCGCGTCAGGGAGGAAAAAAGGGTCATGGAAGTCCTGAGAAAACAAGAGGGCGATCCCAAATCCATCATGGCAGCCGCCCAGGGTGGGGATGCATCAGCTCAGGAAGATCTGGGCATACGATATGCCGAGGGACGTGGAGTTACCAAAAATCAAGAGGAAGCCTTTAAATGGTTTCGCAGGGCAGCGGAGCAGGGCGCCCCCAATGCCCAATATCGGCTGGGCATGAGTTATTATCGTGGAAAAGGCATCGCCAAAGACCTGGTGCAGGCTCATGGCTGGCTGACCATGTCCGCCGCCAACGGATGTCAGGCCGCCCAAAAAATAATTCCCACCATCAGTGGAGAGATGTCACCCGAACAAAAAATAGAAGCCGCGCGGCAGGCCAACGATTTTTTTGAAAAACTCAATGCGGCAAAAGTAAAGACGGGCGATACAAATCCATGAGCGAAAGCGATGATGAAACCTCAGACCAGGGCAAAGAACGTAATCTCGGGACACAACCGCTGGATGCGTTCATGAATGAACTCGGACTGGACAATCACGCCCTCGTGGAACTGCGCCCGGTTGATCTCAGTCACAAGGCTGTGCAGCGCGCCCGCAAGGGACGAAGGCTCACCTCAAAAATGAAACTTCGCATCACATGGGTGCTGAATGATGCGCTCAAAAAACGCGGGAACGAGAAAAAATTCGCCACACGCGAACTCTTTAATTACTGAAAATCTGGAGCCAGCCGCTCACTCATACCGATAACCAGCGCCGTGCACGGTCTGGATAATTTTCGGCGAGGTGTGATCAAGTTCAATTTTTTTGCGCAACTGGGAAACGCATTGGTCGAGCGCACGGCTGCTGGGAAAGTAGTCGGCGTCCCAGGCTTCGTCGCAAAGGGTGTTCCGGTCCACGACGCGGCCTTTGCGTTCATGAAATACTTGGAGCACGCGCAGTTCTCGCAGATTAATTGGAATGGCCTGTTCTCCACGATAAGCGCGTAGTTCGGATGGAACCAAGCGCAGGTCTCCCATTTGAAAAACACCTGCAGACTCCGCGTGCGCTTGCAGGAGGCCGGCACGACGGGCGATGGCCTGGATGCGCGCGATGAACTCGCGAACACCAAAGGGTTTGCCAAGAAAATCATCCGCGCCGAGTTCCAGCCCAAGCACACGATCCACCTCCTCTGATTTGGCGCTGAGAAAAAGCACCGGCACGCGTTCGTCCAGGCGACGGACGGCGCGGCAGACATCGTAGCCACTGAGTTCCGGCATCATGATGTCGAGACAAACAAAGTCCGGCTTTTCACTGCGGAAGGCAGTCATGGCCTCGGCTCCGTTGGCGGTGGCGATGACGTTGTGGCCCTCGCTCGTGAGAATCTGGCGCAACGCTTCGCGGGTATGGGCGTCGTCTTCGGCAATGAGAATGCGCATGATGAATCAGGCGGGCTGATGGTTTTTAACAGGGATGCGAAGCACAAACAAAGTTCCGCGCTCCACGGGTTCAAGTTTCAACGTGCCACCCTGCGCCTCCGCGAGCGCCCGGGCGATGCTCAATCCCAGGCCGGTGCCCGCCGCGCCCTCGGTCACATCCGAACGCACGCGATAAAACGGCTCGAACACGCGACGGGCGACCGAGCGCGGAATGCCCGCGCCATCATCATGCACGCGCACTTCCACGAAGCCCGCTTTGGTGCCAACGGACAGTTCGGCATGGCGCGCTCCTACGGCATATTTCTCGATGTTGGAAAGCAGATTGCCCAGCACCTGTTCCATGGCGTCAGCATCGAAGAACGCGTCACAATTTTCTTCCCCGCTCGTCTGCAAGGTGATCTGTTTGCGCTCCAGCAACGCACGCCAGTGCGACGCCACGCGCCGCACAAGCGCGCAGACATCGCCGCGCACGAGATGGACTTGCAGACCGTGGCGCTCCTGACGAGCGAAGGTGAGGACGTTGTGGATGAGACGGCTGAGGCGTCCTGTTTCTTCCTGAACTACCGTGAGATGTTGTGACGCCTGCGGCTCGCCGCGCTCCGCAGCATCACGCGCGAGATCGGTGTAAAGCCGGATGTTGGTCAGCGGAGTTTTTAACTCATGGGATACTTGATTGACAAAACTGACGCGCTGCGCCGCCACGCGCAAGTCGCGCCGCCAGGTCATGAAGATCAGCAGGCCGATGGACCCGATCAACGTGGCCACGCCGGTGCCCGCTAGAATAAAGGGCATCTTTGGCGGCCTGCCATGACTCGTATCCGCGAGGAATAGTTCCCAACGCCAATGCTGCAAGGGGGCGCTGGCGACGAGTGTTAGCACGGGACGGCGCAAGGCGGGCGGTTCGAATGCGCCCCATTGATGCAACACGGTGCCATCAGCAGCAGTGAGCCTCAGCCTTGATCCGCGTGCCGATGCCCTGCTGTTATCTGTGCGCGCGATCAGTGCGGCAAAGAATGCGGCGCGCTCCAGTTCAACTCCAAGCGTAGTGCCATCGGCGAGCCGCTTCCAATAAAGCCATTGCGGGCCATCCGCATAAAACCAGGTCTGCCATCCATTGGCCGGTTGCGAGTAGGATTTTAATTTCGCATCCTCGGCGATAGTGCCTCTACCAAGCGGAAGCCCGGTGTTCCAGACGGGCGAGGTGCGTTGGAGAAATTCCATGTCCATCAAGGACAACTGATCCTGATGACCGACTGACGGGAAAGCCATCGTGCCTGTCGCATCCAGTCGGAAGGCGTGGCGCACGAGCGGATGGCGTGAGGCGAGTTCAATCAACGCGGCGTTTGATGGTTGAGTGTTTGTGAGCAAGGCATCAAGCTGGGTGGCGATGCGCTCCATCTCACCCGCGAGCTGCTGGTCGCTGACTTGCAGATCTTGTTGCAGCGATGCCCGCCATTGAGTTTCCCATGCGGCCTTTTGATCCCGCCACAACATGCGCCCCAGCCAGCCCAGCAGCACCAGTGGCAGCACGACCACGGCGAGGAGGAAAAGGATGGGGCGCAAGAGTTGAGTCACTATGATGAGGCGTTTGCCGGAGCTGATCGGCGTCTTATTTAGCCATGTTCTGGGTTCTGATGATGTTGTAATCCTGAACGCGTAATTTTTTCTCATTTTCCCAGTTGGCCCCGCCTTCGCGCTGCGCGGTGTTCACGGAAGTTTGTTTGTCCGCCATTTCCTTGAGCGCTGGAGCATCGTATGCTTTGGCCTGAGCCTCGAGGCGGACACCGTTGCTGATGAGGATTTTTTCTGCTTCATCTTTCCGTCCTTCGTCGCTGAGCTTCACGGCAAGCTGTTCCTTGTCGATGCCAATTTGTTTTTCCACTTCGACAAGGATGTTCTTGTCCATGCTAGCGGTGACATCACTCATGAGCGCCGTGCGGCGGGCGACACTGCGGCTGGCGATCTTGCTGGAATCCTTGCTCTCGTTGATACGATAGTAGGCCTCGATGTCGGCGACGATCTGGTCGGTGTCCGCCCGGCCTGCGGGCAGTTCGACTTCGAGCAGCACATATTTTTCCTGACCGGCGCGGAGCTGGTTCATGGTCACTTCCAC
>JAYVZW010000194.1:0-2029 GCA_043783015.1 Verrucomicrobiota bacterium | reverse complement strand
AATCTCATGCAGAAGCCCGAAGCCTTTGAGCTGGCCTTGCGGGCGCTCGACAAGGACGTGGACAACAACATTGACTTCCTCCTCGATCTCACCGCCCGCGAACAGGCCGACATCTGGCTCCCCGCCTTCCTCAAAGGCGATCTCAAGTTTAACAATAACCCGAAACACCTCGTCTATGCGCTGAAGGCCACAGGCAAGCCCAAAGCTTTGCAGCCGCTTCTGGAAGCGGTTGCCAGCGGCAAGCTCAGTGATGCCGACACGAATGCCGTGTTCGCTGCTGCTGGCGACATGATGGACGCATCAGAAGCGGCCACGTTGGCCGAGATGGCTGACAAGCTGGGAGATGACAGCAAGAATTCAGAACGACTGGACTCCTTGCTCGGCGCTTTGAGCAAGGCCGCAGAAGCACGCGGCGTGCAACCGGCCAATGCCGAAGCATTAGTTTTGAAATGGCTCCATCAATGGAAGGGGGCAGCCCATGTCTGGGCCGCGCAACTTGCTGGTCGATGGAAGGTCGAGAAAGCCCGCGAAGACCTCGAAATGCTGGCCAGCCGTGATACCGGCGGCATTATCAGCGCGGGCATCCATGGTCTTTCACTCCTTGGCGGTGAGAAAAGCCGTGATGTTATTAATGGTCTGGCCGGGGCAGGTCATCCAGACTTCACCCGATGTGAAGCCATCGATGCGCTGACCACTCTGGCACCGGACTTGGCAGCAAGGCGGGCAGTTGAATTTTTAACCACGACCCAAGCCCCCAACGAAGGCGCACTTGTCATTCAAGCCTTCATCAAGAACAAGACGCTTCCTTCTGTCCTCGTCAAAGAACTCGAAGGCAAAACGATTCCCGAAGCCGTCGCTCTCGAAGGCATTCGCATCATCTCATCGCGCGGCATCAAGGGCCCTCTGGAGGCCGCGCTGCAAAAGGCCGGCAACATCAAGCAGATGAACCGCGCCCTCACGCCCGAAGAGATGAACGCGTTGATAGCGAAGGTAAAATCGCAGGGGGATCCCGCACGCGGTGAAAAAGTTTTTCGGCGGCCACAATTGCTCTGCTACAACTGCCATGCCATCGGCGACGCTGGCGGTTTGCTCGGCCCGAACCTGGTCAGCCTCGGTGCCGCCGCACCGGTGGATTACATCATCGAGTCCATTTTGGAGCCATCGAAAAAAATCAAGGAAGGCTACAACATGACCGCCATCACCATGAAGGATGGAAACGTCATGGCGGGCATGATTGCACAAGACGGCACGGATGAACTGGTGCTGCGCGATGCCGGCAACCAACTCCACAAGCTCTCAAAATCCAACATCGCCAACCGCGAAACCAGCCCCATCTCGATGATGCCGCCCGGCATGACCGCAAGCTTGCGCGAGGATGAATTCGTGGATCTCGTGCGCTTCCTTTCCGAGTTGGGCAAGGAGGGTGACTACAAAATCAAGCCCAACCAGTTCATCCGCTCCTGGCGTTTCATGGGGCCGTTGCCGCAGGCAGATGTCGATTACGTGCGCCACACCGGCTTGCAGTCGCTGAATGAGCGCAGCCGCAGCTATCCCTGGATTCCCGGATTCAGCAGCGTGAACGGCGCGATTCCGCTCGATGAACTTACCAAGCACACCGGACTTTATTTGTGGTCTCCAAAGCTGGCACAGTGTGATCTGCAAATGGACGCCGCAGGCACCGTGAAGCTCAAGCTGAGCACCTCGAAGAACATCATCATCGCGGTCGGAAACAAGATCATACAAGATGCAGGAAACGAATTACCCCTAGAACTGCCCGCTGGTAAAACGACCATCAGTTTCATCATTACCGAAGATGCCGGGAATTTGAATTCGTTCAGCGTGGAAATCACAGAAGGGGCCGCCAAGGTAGTTACCGGGATGTAATTGTTACTTCAGAGGAATGAGAACTTCGTTCCGGCGGAACGGCCCGGGATGATGCTCAGGAAGCGAATACAAAAGCGAGGAACACGACAACGACACTGACCAAAAGAATCGTTTTCATATTCAGCCCTACGCATCCGGCAGAAGG
>JAYVZW010000193.1:0-18500 GCA_043783015.1 Verrucomicrobiota bacterium | reverse complement strand
CGTTTCTTTCCGACATCATCCATCAGCTCGCCCTGCAATCGTGAGCTGGGCCATCCATGAAAATAAAACAGGGGCTTGCCTTGGGGATCGCCGAACTCCGCGTAGCCGAGGACGCGTCCTGACGAGAGTTTGAAAGTGTGGTCGGACATGGAAATGATAGTGGTGGAAAAACATCAGACGCCGTGCTCGAAAAGCCACGGCCAGCGTTTCACGGAGGCCTTCACGCGGCGCAGACCGAATTGCTTGATCGCGAACTCACTCAAGTGCGCCGTGGCCTCCTCCACGGAATCGGTCATGTGAATCAGCTTGAGATCAGCTTCGGCAATAGTGCCGGCCTGAGCCATTTGCTTCAACAGCACGATCAGCGGCTGCCAGTAATCGAGACCCATGAGCACGATGGGGAAGTTCCGAATTTTTCCGGTCTGGATGAGCGTCAGCGCCTCAAACATCTCATCCAGCGTGCCCGCGCCTCCCGGCATGATGACAAAGCCATAGCTGTATTTCATGAGCAGCGTCTTGCGCACGAAGAAATGATTAATCGTCACCCAGCGGTCGAGCCACGGGTTGGGCACCTGCTCATGGGAAAGCTGGATGTTGCAGCCCACGGAGCGCCCGCCTGCTTCCTTCGCGCCACGATTGGCCGCCTCCATCATGCCGGGGCCGCCTCCAGTCATCACGGTGAATCCGAGCCGTGCGATCGCCGCGCCCATGCGCCGCGCCAGTTGATAGTGGGGATGCTCCTCCTTGATGCGCGCGGAACCGAATACGGTGATGCAAGGCCCGACGAAATGCAGCGCGCGGAATCCCCGTATGAAATCTGCGATGGTGCCGAGCAGCAGCTCGAGATCGCGCAGACGCGAGTTCGGCCCGCAGAGCAACGCGCGGTCGGGCTGCTTGCTGATGAACCGCTCCTCCTCCCGCACTTCCGCGACCGTGACGGGCGACGGATCGGGCAGGACGGTCGTAGTGGGTGTTGGCGGTTCGGAGGCGGTCGGGGTCATGGAGAGCGCTAAGGTAGAACAACTTCAATGTCATTTGTTGTTTATTGGGATGTGATCCCAGTGATTGCCCCCTAACCCTTACCCTGGTCGCGATGCATGCAAAAAATGGTGCGAATCACACAAAAATGAAGACTATAAAGGGATTGGAGTGCAATCTGACAAAATTGTCAACGACCCAACAATTAGGCGCTTTTACCGTGCGACGCTCTCTATTGCTCATCTTTTCTTGGATTTTGCCGCTGTTCACAATCGCAGCGTTAGAGCGCTATAAATCGCCATCAGGTCGCTATTCCATCTGCAATGCAGACTACCGTCCACGCGCAGAGGCTTACTTTGAGATTCGCACTGCAGGCGGCGATGTCCTTTTCTCGTCGAAGGACGACCCAAGTAATTCCTTGGGTTTGGACAGGCGCTTCTTTTCTGGCAGCTACGCCGACGACATCATTTGGAGTCCCGACGAGCAGTTCGCTCTGTTCACCTTTTACGACGGCAAGTATAAGGTTACGGTGATCTATTCGTTCACAGCACGTAAGCTCATATCGTTGGGACACGTCACTGACGGTTGGACGGTTCCCATTCGCTGGGTCAGTTCGCGCACCTTCGTCGTCGAGCACCACTGGCCGATGGGCGGCAAGGCAAGATCACAGACTCGTTATCGCGAGACTTACCGCGTCCACATGAATCCATTCACACTGGACTGCGTTTATAAGGGCGCGAAAACTCAAGACAAGGAACCAGAAGATGAGACGTAACGCGCTTTCTTCATGCGATGCAGCTCTCGTTCGGGCTAACCGCAAAGTGTGTCTGCGGTCATTCCTTTCATTCTCCGGAGCGGCTTGCTGAGCGCGGGTCCATGACGAAAAACAACAAGCTTGCAGCCCCCAATAAAGTCGGGCACGCTGCACGGGAGTTCGTATCAATCCTCTACCAGATTATGTGCATGAACCTGCGTCGGGCTCTTCTCTTCCTGCTGCTTTTCCGCTCTCACGGTGGCGCCGATCCCGGCGTGGTGCAGGTCGCGAAGCCTTGGTTTGGCATCCACATTGTTGACGAGACTACCGGACGCGGCATTCCCCTAATCGAGTTCCGCACGGTGAACGACATTCGCTGCATCACCGATAATGCCGGATGGATTGCCTTCAACGAACCGGGACTGATGAATCGGGAGTTGTGGCTTTATCTCAGCCTCGCGCCGGGTTATGAGATGGATAAGGACGGGTTCGGTTTCACCGGGATCCGGGTGACTCCTAAAGCCGGTGAAAGCACGACGGTAAAACTGAAGCGCACGAATATTGCCGAGCGCATCGCCCGCACGACGGGGCAGGGATTGTATCGCGACTCGGAACTCCTGGGCCTGCCACACTCACTGCCGAATCTGAACCCGGCCGGGGTCATGGGGCAGGACTCAGTTCAGGCGGTGCTGTATCGAAAGAAAATCTTCTGGCTTTGGGGCGACACAAACGTGCCGCAATACCCGCTGGGAAATT
This sequence comes from Verrucomicrobiota bacterium, assembly GCA_043783015.1. Lineage (GTDB taxonomy): Bacteria > Verrucomicrobiota > Verrucomicrobiia > Verrucomicrobiales > Verrucomicrobiaceae > VFKE01. The sequence goes on along the minus strand of JAYVZW010000193.1, from coordinate 16,012 downwards.
TTCACACGACCTGCGCGCTTACTCCGTTGGAGGTGAAGCCGGAGTCGGGCATCGCCTTCGAGTATTTCATGGATCGGGAGAAACCCCAGCAGCTCCGGCAGATGATGCCGCTCAAGGAACCGGGCGCGGTGTGGCTGTTCGGCCTGCTGAATGTGCTGGATGAACAGGGCAGTGAGGTGCTCCTCGCCCACTACGGAAGGCACCAGGGCTTGAGCGCGCCCTTGGAGCACGGCATCTGCCGCTTCAATGACGAGCGTGGTATCTTCGAGAGCGCCAAGTCGCTGGACAAGTCCGAGCCGTGGCGCTTCCCGCAGGGCAACGCTGTGCGCGTCACCCATGACGAGGGGGTTTTTTACTACTTCGCGCATCCCTTCTGCAACACGCGGGTCGCGGCTACATTGAAAGATATTCTGAGACCCGAAAGCTACGAGTCTTTGCGGTTCGACGAAGGGTCAAGGCAATGGCGCTGGCAGCGCGAACTGCCGCCGACCGAACCTGGCGACGAAACGAAACTGCTGCTCGCGCGGAAAATGTCTGCGGGGCAGGCCCGCTACAGTCTTAAAGATGTGGCCACGGGAAAGCTGGTCCGGCTGCACACCGCGAGCGTGAACTGGAATGCTTACCGCAAAAAATTTGTGCTCATTGGCCTGCAAATCGGTGATCAGGGCGATCCGTCCCCGCTCGGTGAAATGTGGTATGCGGAATCGGAAAGCCCTGCGGGACCTTGGCCCGGCGCGGTGAAAATTGCGTCGCACCCCCGGTATTCATTTTACAATCCGGTGCATCACGCGTTTCTCGACGCCGAAGGTGGCCGGACCATCTATTTTCAGGGGACCTATTCGCTGGAGTTTTCGGGCAATCCACTGGCTCCGGCGCGGTATGACTACAACCAGGTGATGTATCGGCTTGATCTGTCAGACGCACGCTTGAAGCCTGCACAAAAGGACTAGCACAGTTTAAGCTAGCTTGTAGCCAACGCAGTCCTGACCCGTTCGAGTATGATTTCACTTGCAGAGTGTAATACGGAACTGCCTTACCATGGATGTCGCGCTTCATATAAATCGATCCATTACCGCTATCGCCTAGTAGCTGCACGGTGGTTGCATACACGCCGTTCCTCGTTCGCTGAATAAATTTGCCGCTTCCGTAATCAGACGTAGCATGGTCATCATTCATGGGAAATTCGAAGCCAGAGATGCAAACTGTAATTACAGCTCCCGGCATTATTGCGAATCGATCCGGTTGCTTGCCGCCCGACCTATTGTGAAGCAGGACTATTTCATTCGTCTGTGTGATGGTGGCATGAATCGGGATGAATTTGTCCGCACGCAGCAGCAGTTCTTCTTTGCCGTGCAGTATTTCTCGCGGCCCATCGCGGCGTTGGTGTCGCGTTGTGTGGATTCAACCCTGCGCATGGATTTGATTCACAATCTTGCCGAAGAGCAGGGCGAATTTCGTCCTGCTGAAGCGCATGACCGAACGTTCTTGCAGTTCCTATCGCTGCTCGCAACATGTGATATGACGAACGTAAAGGAGGAGGCTCCGGTGCGGGCATTTAATGCCGCGTTGATGGGAGCGTGTCTCACTGCTGACAGAGATTTAGCGTTCGCCTGTCTTGGCCTCATTGAGTTCGCATTCGCAGATATATCGGCGCTCATCGGCGAGGCGGTGGTCAGGCGCGGCTGGGTTACGTCGAACCAGTTGGTTCACTACAAGCTTCATGCGGAAATCGACAAGCGACATGCGGACGAATTCTTTGCCGTCCTCGAGCCAGCTTGGCGCGAGGGTGGAGCGCGACGGCAGCGCATCGAGCAAGGGCTTGCATTTGGACACTATATCTTCGGACGGTTGTATGACGATCTTTCCATCCCATGATTGCCCCTGAAGACAAGCCCCGCCTTGATCCGGTGCTCGCGCGCGAACTGCACCGGGCCGAGCATGGCCGCCACTATGCGCGGCTGGCTTGCTTTGTGATTTTGTATGGCTGTTCGGCAAGCGCGGCGTGGTGCCTGTCGAGCATCACATGGCTGGCGGCACTGCCGTTCTATGTGTGTGCTGCTGCATCGCTGCACGGCATCAGCCTGTTTACCCATGAGGCTGTGCATGGAACGCTGGCGAAGAATAAACCATGGAATGCTGTCCTCGGCGCGCTGTGTGCAATGCCGGTGCTCCAGAACTGTTCGGCTTACACGGTCCTGCATTTGCGTCATCATGCGCATCTTGGTGAGGAGCGCGATCCTGATCACTATGCGGCATACACGCGTTGGACCTGGTTAATTTTCATCATGAACTGGCTGCGACTGATAGTCGGTTATCCGATCTACATTGTTGCGATTCCGATCCTGGGCTTCAAGCACGGTAATGGACGGGAGCGAACAGGCATCCTGGTCGAGATGGGGGCAACAAGTCTGCTGATCATTTGTGTTCTGCATTTCCCATTGCCGGCAGGCTTGTTGATTCATGGATGGGTGATCCCGATGTTCGTCATCAACTTCATGGTGAACATCCGCGGCATGAGCCAGCACACACTGTTGATCGAGACCAGCGATGAAGTGCGTGGGACACGCAGTATCCTGACCAGCCGCCTGGTGGCTTTCTTCATGTGCAACGAGAACTACCATCTGGAGCATCATCTTTACCCGGCGGTGCCCTGGTATCACCTGCCGCAGGTTCATCAAGCATTGCGCGGGGAGTTGGTGGAGCGTGGAGCGCCGTTCATCAGCTCCTATTCTGCGTTTGTGCGTGAGTTCATCATCAAAAGCGTAAAGCGCAGTCCGCTTGGACGTCATTAATCCAGCGTTAATGACCAAGAAATATCCGCCCTCTGAAGTCCTGCTTTTCGCCCTCTCAATGGTGATGACAATGGCCCTCGCGCGGCTCTCCGGCTTGAATGCAGTGACATGCGGAACCGGTCTGATCACGATACTTTACGGCTGCAATATCATGACAACTGTTCGAGGTGATCGCCGGCGATTCCTTGGGAACTGTTGCATGGCGTGGGCTGGTTATCTTGGATCCACTTCGATCATTGAAGCTCTGCACCTGACCCCGCATCATGCGGCACTGCTTGCGGCGGATCGCTGGCTCATGGGCGAGACGCCGTCGGTGGCCTTATCATCATTCGAAGGAGCGTGGATTGGGGAAACCCTGAGTGCAGGTTATCTCAGCTACCAAGTCTATGTCCACTGGGTGTTTGTGGAAGCGCTGTTCAAATCGAATGAATGGCGGGATCGCTGTGGCAGCATGTTATTCACTGCTTTCGCCGTGGGTTTTGTGGGTTACCTGGTTTGTCCCGCATCGCCTCCGGCGGCAGTGTATCCTGAGTTATATACAACGCCACTTGCCGGTGGTTGGTTGATGAGAATGAATGATGCTCTCAATGCTGCTGCTGCGGCACGATATGATGCGTTTCCGAGCTTGCATCTGCTCATCACTTTGACCTTGCTGCTGCATGACTGGCGCTGGGCGCGCTGGCGGTTTTTGATAATGCTGGCTCCATCACTGGTGATGATGGTCAGCACCCTGGCCCTGCGGCTTCACTATGTCGTGGACTTGATTGCGAGCATGGTGCTGTTTGCCGGGCTTATTTTAATATGGAGAACACGTTTGTATGAACCCATCGGGCATCATTTGCGCCAATCTCCCTGACCCTTGGACCCATACGGCGGCCAGGTTCCAGCTTGCCTTTGCGCAGGTGCGTGAAGATCCTCGCATCGACCTCGAAGTGCTCGCGCTTTGCCGGACACAGCCGGATGTGGTGATGATCGCTTCGGGTGGAGAAACGGCAGTGTGCCTTGGCCGCCAGCCACTGAAGAGCCTGACCCTGGTGGACATAAATTCAGCTCAGCTCGCGCTCACGAAATTAAAGTGGCATCTGGCCAAAACTCAATCACCGGCGCACAGCATGAGATTGCTTGGCCATACCGAGATGGACTGCAAAAAGAGAGATGTCGAGTTGCGCGCCCATCTTGAAGCACTTGGGCTGCCGCACTACGCCCTAGGTCCTCATCGAGAGGTGGCAGTGCTCGGGCCGGATCATGCGGGCAGATATGAAATCCTTTTTGCAGAACTTAGCCAGACTCTCGCGCCGCACCATGCCGCGCTTCATCATGCACTCACCTGCAACGATTCACAGCAAAGCACCGCGTTGCTGGCGAGCGGCACGGTTCTTGGAAAAGCATTGAACAAGGCGCTTTCCAAAGTGATGGCATTGAAGAATCTTGTCTCGCTGTTCGGCAGGGAAGCGACGCAGAATCCTCGGCAGGCCTTTCATCTTCACTTCGGCCAGCGCGTCCGGCACGTGGTGGAAACCCTGCCTGCTGCAGACAATCCTTTTCTGTGGCAAATGCTCGCGGGAAAGTTTCCGGAGTCTGCGCGTTACGACTGGCTAGAGGTTCCACTCATGACGACCCTTGAGCCTGTTTACGCGCATGGTCGCATGAAGGATGTTCTCGACTCAATGCCTGAGCAAAGTGTGGACTTCGTGCATTTCTCGAACATTCTCGACTGGCTAAGTGAAGAGGACGCCTCTGCGTGCCTGCGGAGTGCGACACGCGTGCTGAGATCTGGCGGCAGGGTGCTGTTGCGGCAGTTAAATTCCACGCTCCCGATTACATCGCTATCCTCTGGTTTGGAGTGGAACGATGCGTTGGGGTGTGCATTGCACTCGCGTGATCGCAGTTTCTTTTACAATCAAATACACGTGGGACTAAAGGCATGAACTTTCACCTGCTGTCGGAGGCCCCTCCACCGGAACTTGGAGCAGCATTAGAGCACTTTGAAAAGCAGTTTAGTTATTCGCTGGGCCGCGACACCACGTTTCGCATTTCGCATGGCCGCAGCTATGTATCGTTCTTCACCGCGATGGGTGATATGACATTGATTGTGGCTGAGCGCGATGGTCAAGTGCTGGGCACTCTCGCAGGCATACGTCGCCCACTGCGCAAGGCCTCCGGCGAATTTCACATCGCAACATATCTGTGCGATTTAAAAGTTGCGCCGCACAATCGATCAGGGCGGGTATTGCTTGGACTCGCACGACAGCTCGTCTCATGCTGGCGGGAAGCTGGCGGTTGGGGTGGCTACAGTGTGGTGATGGATGGCACTGCCGATACGCCAAATAATTACACGGGGCGATGCGGCATTCCTCAATTCGAGAAAGTTGGCCAAATCACTGTGTTGCGTGTGGCCGTCCCAGAATCCAGTCATCTGCCCTTGCTGGCGAAGCAGACCTCGTTGGTCGAGGTTGAGCGATTACTACAACGCCTCACTGTAGGTGAGCATCTCCCCTGCGGCGGAATACCCACGCTGCGATCCATCATGCCGCCAGTCGTTCTACTCGACAGTAACAATCAAGCCTGTGGGGTGGTCGAGGACACACGGCTCGGGAAGCGATTGTTCACTGACTCGGGTGAGGAAATGGTGTCCACTCATCTATCTCACTTCGCCTATGCAGACGCTGCCAGCGGCGCTCGCCTGTTGCATGATGCGCTAACAATCACTAAGCAGGCTGGATACTCCGCCATGTTTACGGCATTGCCAAGCTCCCGTGCGAATGCACTGATTTCTCATTTGACCAAGCTAACCGTCAAGGTGGCAACGGCTTCCATCTATGCCCACGGTATCAGCGGGACGGAGAACTGGCATATTGATACATCCGAAATTTGACCCTTACTGCCCAATTCAAGAATGACGAAGAGTGAGGCGCTCCCGGGACGGCCTATTACTGCTGGGTCACGAGCAAAAAAATGCCCACGAATCTTCAGTCCGATCTTGCTGTGCGTTTAGGCTTAGCTAGTGTGGTGACCGGTGTCCCGCTGAGGTGGGTGTGATGCATATTGAAGCCCAATTTCCCGTATGAAAATAACTATCATACTCCTACTGCTGGCATTTGGCGGCCTAACGAACGTGACCGCTTCTGATATTGCAGGAACAGAACGGGGGCGCCAACCCCAGATTACTTGTGATGAACGAGGAGATGTTCACGTCGTTTATGGGAGTGGAGACGAGATATTCTACTTAAAAAGCAAAGATGGCGGGAAACTGTTTACCGCTACCGTGGTCGTAGCAAAAATATCACATCTTATGCCGGGAATGCGTCGAGGCCCACGGATCGCCGTCATCAATAATGTTATTCTGGTGACGGTTCCCAGCGCCGATCTGCTAAGTTTTGTATCCAGAGACGGTGGGACATTGTGGTCAAAGGCGGGTCGGGTTAACGACAAAGATAATGCAGCACGCGAAGGGCTGCACAATATTGTTACCATTCCCAATGCGGGTTTTTTCGCAACTTGGTTGGACGGTCGCAATGTAAAAACAGAAATCTGGGGCGCAATTAGTGCGGATGGTATTCACTGGGACCATAACCGGCTCATTTACCATTCTCCCAATGGGAGCGTTTGCGAGTGTTGCCATCCTTCGGTGGCAGTTTCCCTGAATGGCGATTTGACCGTCATGTGGAGAAACAGCAAGGAGGGTTCGCGCGACATGTTTTTTGTTAAAAGTAGGGATTATGGAGTGACATTTTCCAATGCTGCAAAACTTGGCCCAGGCACATGGAAATTGAACGCCTGTCCAATGGATGGCGGCTCTCTGGCTTTATATGATGATGGCAGGCTTTTGTCAGTTTGGAGAAGAGACGGTTCTTTATACAGCTCGTCATCTGAACGGGACGAAACTCAACTGGCCAACGGAGCACAGCCTGTAGTCACCATTTCTCGTGGAGTTCCCATCACGTCATGGAGTTCCAATAACACGATCTATTTGAAGAGGGATGTAAAACCACCGACTGCTATCGGCCAGGGAAACTATCCTTGCCTTTCATCCGACTCAAAAACTGGCGATGCTTTCGCTGTCTGGGAATCTAAAGCCGAACAATCAACTGTTCAGTTTTCGAGGATTGATACCCAAGGGCGAAATTTGTAATATAGGGCCGGACCGTAAATTCGTCTCCAGACGCCCGGCCAATGTGGTGGGAGATAGATGGGGAGGGCTGCAAGGTTGGAAAAACAAGCAATACTTGCGTCTCCGCCCGGCGTGGCTATTTTATCGGCCAGTCAGGAATTGCCGCGTGGTGTAACGGTAGCACAAGAGATTCTGAATCTCTTTGACAAGGTTCAAATCCTTGCGCGGTAGCCAGCCTCAAAAACCGGGAGGTCTTTGTCCCACGGAACGGCCTTGCGGTTTGGTATCCAGCGGAGCGGCAGTGGGATCATACGGCTGACCACCCTGAACGGTGATGGACTGGTCGGCCAGTAGTGAAAGCTGAGGCCGGTCGCCCGCAACTTCACGATGATACAGGCGCTTCAAAATCTTGCCCTGGGTGTCCACGGTGACGTGAGAGTAGATATGAGGGACGGCCATGAAGAGGACATGCATGTTGTTGTCCTTGTCCAGCGTGACCTGGGGATCGGCCACCATGATGCAATAGCCGAGCGAAAAAGTGGCGATTTTCAGATCGGTTTTCTCCGCGATGAGACGGACGTAGAGGCTGGTGTGTTCCAAGTCGCGCAAGACGCAGAGTTCGTAGCGGCGGATTTGTCCCGCCCCGGGCAGGCCCATGGGAACGCCGAAGTTTTTAGACCAGAACCGCTTGGCGTCTGTGAAGTTCGCGCGGGCACGGTTGGAGGTGAAGTATTGCTGGGAGGGCGGGTGATAGACGTTGGCGGTGATGCCGTAAGTGCCGTAATCGGAAAATGAGAAATGCTGGGAGAGCATCACTTTGCGGCTGATGGTGGCGCCGCTTTTCAAAACCAGATTCTGCTCGGAGCGCAGGGCCATGGGAGCCACTGGATTGCCGGACGGATTGGTGATTTCAAACGAGAGCCAGGGGAGGTCGTTGGGTCCGCCCATGACGACATCGGCACCGGAGCGGTTGGTCACGGTGACGGTCGCCTCCAAGCTCTCATAGGTGAGGTAAGTGTCCTTGTTGACACTGAGGCTGGTCTCGAATTGCGCGTGCGATTTCGGGGCCACTGCCATGCCCAAAACGAGCAGAGATAAGGTGATGCCGCGGCACAAATGGGAGGAGGTGAATCGTGACATGACTGCGATAAATGGGGCAGTTTAACAGAAAAGGGCGTCCGTGGCAAAGATTCGCCACGGTCAGGAATCATTTACCTGCGGATGGGGCGGGTGGCTTGTCACTGACGATGCGGAAGCCCCGGTTTATGGAATGGGATCCGGGTGATTTTGCTAAAAAGCGCGCGGTTAAAAGATTGTTGGTGTTCTTCAGCGCAAAATTTCCGCCGCGCACCACCGGCACCACCAGATCGGGGAAATCCGGGTGATCCGCCCAGCTATCGGTCCATTCTTCGACATTCCCCGCCATGCCGAGGGCACCGCAGGGGCTGATGTCTTTTTTAATTTTGTCCACTGGCTGCAAAAAGTTATGTCCGTCCGTTTTTCGGCCGTTCGTGCTCTTGGGATCGTAAACATCGCCGAGGTTGGCGGCGTTCGGACGGGGATCATTGCCCCACGGGAAAGTGAACCCATCGTTGCCACGCGCGGCCTTTTCCCATTCCTCTTCGGTAGGCAGGCGCATGCCTTTCCAGTGGGCGTAGGCCCACGCATCCCACAAGTCCACGTTCACCGCGGGGCAGTTGACATCCACCCGATGATTATTAAAAAGTCCGCTGGCGCTGGCGGCTTTATAAAGTTCGTCCCAGCTTTCCGGCACATAGTCCTTTTTGTCGGCGGGTTGTTCGGGGTGATTAAGTCCATTGGCGATGAGGGGGTTTTCTTTCAATGCCTGAAGGAATTCCGCATATTGCCCGATGGTGACTTCGGTCTTGCCGATCCAAAATTCCGGTAAATTTCTTTTTTCGTTTTTCTGATAAACAAAATTTCCCGCAGCCACGAGGACGAACTCCTCCCTGACGGGTCTCACGGGCCCTGGTTCGCTGCGTCCATGCAAGTATAAAGTGACGCAGGCTACGACAAAAGCCAAGCCCAGCACGAGTCGAACCCACAACGGCGGCCCGGCTGTGGCCGAGCGCGCGGCACGGATGTCCTGAGTCTCCTTTGAGTCCGCCCGGCCAAGCAGGCTGTGTTGCCGGTGTTCCTCCTGCAACTGTTCTGCACGTCGATGCAGAGCCTGCCAGTCCAGACGTAATTGCGCGAGATCGTCCACCATGTGCCGGGCCCGGGCGCTGTTGCACAGGGGCCGAAGCATCAGCAGGAAACGCCCCGTGTCAGCGGAATGATTGCGCCGTCTGTCAGTCTGGGGGCGAAAGACATTGACGATGCTGGCCTCATGCTCAGAGTCCACGAAAATGTCGCGCGGCGAGGGCATGCGATAGTGGAAACCGCGCAGCGCCGCCTGGCACATGGCCTCGCTGACACCGGTGATGATGTTGACCAACGTCTTCTCGTTGTATTTTTCCCCGGCCTGAATCAGATCATCAAGCGAGCGGCCATGAGGCATCTCGCGGGTATAAAAGGCATGGCCGTCGATCTGCTTTGCCTCATACAACGGGGCGATGCGCGAATGGGTGATCGCAGCCTTGAGCCGGCTGCGTTCTTTGAATTCCATCATGACCGCTTCATTGCTTTGCAATTCCGGTTTGAGCAGGACCAGCGCCACCTCCCGGTTCACGGAACGCTGCACAGCGAGGTAAGTCTCCGTCTCCGGCTCTCTGTAAAGCAGGGTCTTGATGACATAGTTCCCCAAAACGGTATCCGGGGCGAGGATCGGGGGCGGTTCCGACCGGGCTGGTTTTGCTTCCGCATTTAGGGGCGCGTCCGGTCGGCTATTGATAATCTCCTCCACCAGCTTGGCCTCATCCACGGGTTCGAAGATTACCCGGCAACCAGCGAACACCGTCTCAAAACCCGTCAAATCATAGCGGCTGGTGAATACCGCGCGCATAGCGGGAAAGCGCACGCGGATCGCATCGCGAAGTTCAAAACCCGTGAAATCCCCTTCCAAAACACCCTCGCTCAACAACACGTCCAGTTCTGGCAATTGCTGGGCAATGGCCACCGCGGCCTCGGGACTGTCAGCCTCATAGACTGTCAACCCCGCGCCAGCAAGCAAAGCTCCGCGGCGGGCGCGCAACTCGGAGTTGGGATCAACATACAAAACAACCATGCGGAAATCGTAGCGTCAGTTTTTTGGGAATAGCGCATTTTCCACGCCAACAGAGCCGGGGCTGGCCGGTTTGTAGTCCAAAAGTGCTGGCGGATCCGCCTTCTCGCTCATAAGCCGGTTTTGATAGAACAATTTCACAACGTAGCCGTAGTAACTTCGCTTGCCCAGATCGCGCAGTTCTTCGGGGCGCAACTCCGGCATGTTATAAACAATGTCCAGCAACTCCTCATTGTGCAACGCCCAGTCCACCCGCCCGGAAACCCATTTCTGATCCGGCGGATCAGCCTTGGTCGGCTCCACACGATCCTTGCCCACCTTGTCGTAAAAATACACATGGATGTCCATCTGAGCGGGGTCCACATCCGCACCCGGCGCGGCAATGATCGGCACCCGCAAGGTCAGCCGCTGGCCCTTAGTCACCTTGGTGTCGGGCAGCAGCTGGCAGGAACCAATCAGCACCGGCTTCATGCTCGCAGCCGAAGTTGGAGGTGCATCTTCACGGCCCGCCAGCTTTGATTTAGCCAGCGCGTGGAAGCTGCCCGCAATCGTCTCGCCCATCGCCAACACGCTTTTCCAAGCCACCTGCGACTTGTCCGCCAGCCCCATCGCCTCATAAGTCAGTGCGATCTCGCACAGAATCTCCGGGTGATCCGGCTCGCGCAAATCCGCCGCGCGCAGGGACTCGAGCGCAGCCTGCATATCGCCCAGTTTCCGCACCTCCCGAGCCGCTTCCACCATCTCTTTTACTTGGGGGTTTTCAATCGGCTTCCCGGCGGAAGGAACGGCACTCGACGGAACCGGACGCAAGGACGCGGGAATCGTCGTCGTCAAAACCGGCTGTGTCGGGAAAATCGGGGCTGGACTGACCAACAGAGGAGCTGGGGGCGTGGCCGGAAACGACGGCGGTGGGGTGGTCGTCGTCTGCGTAGGGCTTGACATCGGCGCAACCCCGGCTCCGGAAAATCTGCCATGCCAGCCCGTCCAGGCCAAGGCCAGCACCACCATGCCCGCCAGCACGCATAGCGTCCCCTGCGCCACATAATGCGCACGGTCAGTCTCGGGAGTAAGGACGCTGGAAAGCTTGGCCATTATTAATTTCGCGAAGTCGTATCATAAGAGTCCGCCTCCCCCATGTCAATCACCCCGCCATTTCTGGCGAAGATAGATTGCGCCGATAGGCGATCAGTGTTGGGCGTCCATTTCCTGCCCAACCTCCGTGAACGCCTGCAAAAGCCTCCGCCAGTCCTCATCAGTCGTGTTCCAACCCGCGCTCACCCGGATGACCCGGCGCATTTCGTCGTCGCTGGCACCAAGCGCAACCAGGACGACGGAGGAACCATCATGACCGGCGCTGCAAGCCGAGCCGGTCGAGACAGCGAAACCCCGTTTGCTGAGTCGCGCGAGCCACTTGCGGTTGTCGTGGCGCGGCAGCACGAACATCGAGGTGTTCCACAGTCTTTGCGCACCCGCGCCGATCACCCGCAGTCCGTCAAACAGGGCCAGCATCGCCGTTTCAAAGGCGTCGCGTTCACGGGCTTTTTCGTCAGCGAGGTCTGATAGCCCCGGGGCCAATGTTTCCAGCGCCGTGACCATGGCCTCGATGCCGGGATAATTTTCCGTGCCCGCGCGGCGTCCTTCTTCCTGTGGCCCGCCGCGCAGAAAGGCCAGGGCCTCGGTTTCGTCGCGCATCACGATAAACCCGACTCCTTTCGGCCCGCCGAATTTGTGGGCGCAGCCAGTGACATAATCGCATCGGCCAAGTTCATGCGCGGGAAGTTTCCCGATCCATTGCGCCGCGTCCGTGTGAAACGGAACTTCTTGGGCCAGGCACAGCTCGGCGATCTTCTTCCATGGATGCAGCAGGCCGAATTCGTTGTTCGCCGCCATGACCGTCGCGAAGGCGATCTCCGGCTGCACGATCTGCTGCGCGAAGTCCTCCATGTCCAACTCACCGGTCGCCGTGGTGCGGGCGAATGAAACACGATGGGGAAACTCTTGCTGCAAGGGCTCGCGAACGCTGGGATGCTCAATGGCCGAGGACAGCACCCGCTGGTCGGCGTCGAGCTTGCTGCTTAAAAAACCAAACAACGCATTGTTCGATTCCGTGGCCCCGCTGGTAAAAATGATCCGCTCCGGTTCGCAGCCCAGCAGTTCTCCGAGACGGTCCCGCGCCTCTTCGAGTTTTCGCTTTGCCGCACCGGCTTCGCGATAAAGCGACGATGGATTATGCCAGTGCATTTCCGATGCGCCCAGCCAAACCTCCCGCGCCGCAGGGTGCAGCGGCGTGGTGGCATTGTAGTCAAAGTAACCGTTCACTCTGATAATTAGCAGACGACGCGACGTGGCTCAAATCATTCTACTTTTACGGCCACCGCGATGTTTGAAAGTAGAAGCGACGCCATCGTCGCTCTTCCCAGTTCAACAAGCGACGAGGGTGTCGCTTCTACTCCTTGCTTAGCGTTCCCTAGAAATGTCATGCGCGCGGGGATTCATCCCCGCGCGCCGCGACTGTTGGTTTCGTTTGGAAATTATTCGTCCCCGCCGTCGTCGCCGTCCCCGTCGTCGTCGCCTTCGTCGGCCATGTCCTCGGCATCATCGCCTCCATCTTCCATTTCCTCATCAAGTTCAGCCTCCTCTTCTGCGGAATCTTCCACGGCTGACTCTTCGTTGTATTCCTCGGCGAATTCCTCATACTCGGACGTCTCTTCGGCGCTGACCTGCACGTCGTGGTCGTAGTAGTCGCCGGTGTCGGCGATGGTGGTTTCCGTGGCGCTCCAGTCCTCGTATTCAGTCCAGTTTTCTTCGTAATAGATCGCTTCGACAACCTGGAGGTCCTCTTCCACGACTTTCCATTCCGCATAATATGTGGGCTCCCAGACGGCGATGCACTTGTCGTAGGCGTATAACTCGCTTTCCAGCTTGGCGAGGTCGTCCATAAGCTGCACATAGGCGGCCACGTCATTCACAGTTTCATGACTGATGCGTTCGCACTTACGAATGACATCCTGTGTCATGCGCGCCTGCATGGATTTTGCCGGGGCCTTGCCCTTGATGGTTTGGAGCTTGGCAAGCAATTTTTTCTCAGCAGCCTGCACGTGAGCCACCTGGGTTTTTTCCTTCTCGGTGAGATCGCCGCCCTTTTTAAGGCGTCCGGCTGTTGGCCCGTAATTCTTGTTCATCAAGGCGTAGGCCTTGTTCAGCGAAGCGAGGCCACGGCTGATCTTGGAGTCCTTATGCTTCTTCTCGCGTTTCAGCATCGCCCAGCCGGTGTCCAGCTCCGCGAGGGTTCCCCCCATCTTGTTTAGACTTTTAACGAAGCCGGCGTCCTTGGCCTTGAGGCCTTCCTCGACCTTCTTGATGTCTTGATCCACCGCTTTCAAGCCAGACCAGAACGGTTTTTCCAATTTAGACTTGGGATTGAGTTCCTTCTTACCGTGCATGGCAATGTAGGCCACGGCTTCCTTCATCTCCTTGATTAGCCCCGTGGCATTGAGCGCGGGGCCGGTCTTGTGTGTTTTCTTACCGCCCGGCGCCTTGGCGCATACGAACGACGGCGCGGTCAGAGCCAGGGTGATAAAGACCAGAATGAGAGCAGGAATGCGTAATTTCATGATGAACAGCTTTGGGATTTATTCTTGGTTTCGGTTTGCGAGAGTATGTATTTGCCGAGAAAACCACGGTCAGTCAATCAATTTTCGAATTCTCAACTGCTCTCCGTTCAGCAACTGTAGAATTGCCACTGTGACCGCACAAATTAAGATCAAGACAAAAAGCGGAAGCCGTGCGACATCAATCTCATGTGGTCACTCGCCGTTCCCTGGTGGGAACTTATCATTCGCGGCATCATCATTTATGTCGTGGTGCTGGGCATGCTGCGCATCACGGGCAAGCGGCAGGTGGGGCAGCTCGCCCCTTTTGACCTCGTGCTCCTGCTGCTGCTGTCCAACTCCGTGCAAAACGCCATGAACGGCGGGGACAATTCCGTCCAGGGGGGCATCATCTCCGCAGCAACGCTCGTGGTGCTTAATTACATTGTCGGCTTCGCCACCTTTCGCAGCAAGAAATTCGAGGCTCTCATCGAGGGGCGGCCTCAAATCTTGATTCACAATGGCAAGGTGGATGAAGCCCTCATGCGCAGCGCCCAGATGACGCACCATGAGCTGGAATCTGCCTTGCGGCGCGGTGGATGCATGTGCGCCGCAGAGGTCAAGCTCGCCGTCCTGGAAAACAACGGCGAAATTAGCGTGATCCAGAAAATGGCGGAGGGCGGCACCAGCAAATGATCGCCATTTAAGAGCTTGGATAACTCATTACTCGCCCTTTCCTTTGATTGAACTGATGGCAGAATGCATTCATGCGCCCCGAAGCAGAACTCCTCAAGGACGTCCCGCTCTTCCAGTTTCTTGATGAAAGTGAACGTCAGGAACTTGCCGAGCACCTGGATGTCGTGTCGTTTCCGGCAGGCACCGCGGTCTTCGACTATGGTCAGCCGGGCGATTCGATTTATGTAATCTGCTCCGGTCAGGTGGAAGTATTCTTTAAGAACGACACAGGTGAGCGCATTGTTCTGGAGGTCGCGTCCCGCGGCGACTTCTTCGGTGAACTGTCCCTCCTGGATCAGGGCACACGCTCGGCGTCGGTGGTTGCGATCGAGGACACTGAAACTCTCCGGCTGGATCGGGGTGATCTGGAGGTGTTCCTGCGTTTCCAGCCGCAAGCCGCGATGGATCTGCTGCAAGCCATGGGCCGCAGGCACCGTGAGACTGTGGAGCTTTTGCGCCACACCGCTACGCGGAACGTGAACGAGGAGAGCGCAGATGAACGCTCGGCCGTTCAGCGCGCGGCGGACTTGATTGCGCAGTTCTCTGGCAGTGTTTCCTTTCTCATCATGCACGCCATTGGTTTCGCAATTTGGATTTTGGTGAACACCATCCATCTGCCGGGCATCCCCCAGTTTGATCCCTATCCTTTCGGTTTCCTCACTCTCGCAGTTTCCCTGGAAGCGATTTTCCTCTCGGTCTTTGTGCTGCTGAGCCAGAACCGCATCGCTGCCAAGGAACGCGTGCGAGCGGATATCGAATATGATGTGAACTTGAAGGCTGAGCTGGAGATTGCCCACTTGCACGAGAAACTGGACCGGCTTACCTCGGACGTCCTAACGCGGCTCGAGCGCCTACACCAAGTGCTGCCGAAAGACTCAACACCGCCCATTCACGCCACGCCATTTACACCGCTCATGATTGAACATATGCAGGCCCGCAAAAAAATGCCGGAAGCAGGTTAAACACACCAAGCGTGTCGAGTGCTCAGGCTTCCATGCCATCAGTAAGACCATCTGACAAAGTGGAGATACTTTTTGAATGATTCGGTGCAGTCCAGTCACAACTCACGTTGTCGCCACTTTGTTCGAATGCGACGACTGATCCTATTTATCGTTGTAAATCAGTAAAAAATAGGTCGTAGCGGAAGACGGGCGTTGGGGAGCACACGCGCCCTCGCGTGTCGTTTTTGGCGCCCACGCCGAAAACCTCTGACCACCCGCGAAGTCACTTACTTTTGAAACTCCAAGGTCAAACAAAGCCAGAGGCGCGAGGGCGCGTGTGCTCCCCAAGACTCATCCGTGGCTGCGGTGCTGCGTTACTGATTTATGATGTGCACTTGTATGACCCGTTTTACATTTAGCCAGCAACTGCTGCGGGCAGACAAGGTGACGCTCCTGGCCCCGGCAACTGCGCAAGTTCTAGAACCTTGTCAATTTTTGAACCCTGCATTTTTCTCCCGAAGAACTGGAGCCTCATCAACTTGACCGCTACTTTGTTCGATTGCTAGTGTAGTGCGCGCTTATTGGTGTAACAATGAAGTTTTTGACGGGCTCGGGTGACTTTGGCCAGGATGTCGGTGGCTTTGGCGGTCCACACAAAG
>JAYVZW010000192.1:0-6165 GCA_043783015.1 Verrucomicrobiota bacterium | reverse complement strand
GAGAAAGTTAAATGATATTCTTCCCGAAACTTTGGATTGCGCCTGAACGCTATTTTTGTTCTCCACCGGCTTGATGATAGCCAGTTGAACCATTCTGCCACCGCCAACGGAAACCAAATAACTGTCCACCAACGAAAGCCGACGAACGCGACGCAATAAACACCAAAGCCAAAGAGCAGCACAGCGACGACTTTATCCATTTTAGCCATGACCCCCTTTCTGTAGAGAACGCGATGGGCTTCGATGTGGTCTTTTAGTTCGTTGATAAAGCTGATTGAAATTGGAACCGAATGTGTTTCTGCCATTGTTCTTTATGTGTAGGAATTACCGCCGAGTTTCGCACATCGGGCTAACTACCCGATCGCAGACATTTTTGCAATGTTTGGGGTGGGCTTCGCATTCTGGCCGCTCTTGCGGGAAGTTTTTGGTCGGCGGTTAGCAGCGCGCCGTTCCTTGAACAGACCTGCTGGACAATCCGTGGCGGATGACACGACAAGTGCCATTTTATAAGCATTATTCTTCTAATTTGTAAATAGTAACTTCTGTTTTGCAAGGCTTCCGCTTCTAATCTGCAAGACTCGTTTTTCATCGCTTGTGAAATTTTTCACAAAACGGCCTTGCCCCTGCGCGACAACATTCCATCTTGTGCGCAATGTCCGCTGAGAGCGTCCAGTATCTTCCAGGCAAACAGCCGCACGCCCGTGAGCGGCGGTTGACCTTCCGCAATGTGGACCGGGCCGGCTTCGATCCATCCATCGAATGTTACCTGCGTGACGGCGGCTATGAGCAGTTGCGCAAAGCGGTGACGATGGATCGCCAGGCGATTATCAATGAGGTCAAAGCCAGCGGCCTGCGCGGTCGCGGCGGCGCGGGTTTCCCGACCGGCGTGAAGTGGGGCTTCATTCCGCCGACGAACACCAAGCCGGTTTATTTAATCTGCAACGCGGACGAATCCGAGCCCGGCACCTTTAAGGACCGCTACATCATGCATCAGGACCCGCACCAGCTCATCGAGGGCATGGTGATCTCCTGTTTCGCGGTGAAGGCGTCGCTGGCTTACATTTACATCCGCGAGGAATTTCCCGAAGCTGCAAAGATTTTGCAGAAGGCGCTCGACGAGGCGCGCGCGAAGAACTTCCTCGGCAAGAACATCCTCGGCACCGGCTACGATTTGGAAATCTACGTCCATCGCGGCGCAGGTGCTTACATTTGCGGCGAGGAGACGGGACTGATCGAATCGCTCGAAGGCAAGCGCCCCTATCCGCGCATCAAGCCCCCGTATTTCCCAGCGGCGCTCGGCTTGTATATGTGCCCGACGATCGTGAACAACGTGGAATCGCTCTGCCATGTGAAGCACATCATCGCCATGGGCGGCGCGGAATACGCCAAGCTCGGCACGCCCAATAACACCGGCACCCGCATTCTTTGCGTAAGCGGGGACGTGCAGCGACCCGGCTATTTCGAGGTCGAAGTCGGCAAGGTCACGATGGGCGAACTCATCAACGACATCTGCGGCGGCATGAAGCCCGGCCGCACCCTTAAAGCCATCATTCCCGGCGGCAGCAGCGCCAAAGTGTTGCGTGCCGATGAAAAGTTCAAACTCAAAGACGGACGTGAACTCGGCATCATGGACATCCCGATGGACTTCGACACCATGGCCGCCTGCGGTTCCATGGCTGGCTCCGGCGGTGTCATCATCATGGATGACTCGCGCTCCATGTCCTGGGTGCTCAACAATATCAATGCCTTCTACGCCCACGAATCCTGCGGCCAATGCACACCGTGTCGCGAAGGATCACTGTGGATGAAGAAGATCAGCGACCGCATTGTCGCAGGCGAGGCTTCACCATCCGACGTGGATGAACTGGAGCGCATCGCCAACAACATCGAAGGCAAAACCATCTGTGCTTTCGGCGAGGCTTGCTCGTGGCCCACACAGAGTTTCGTGAAAAAGTTCCGCGACGAGATGAAAGCGGACACCAAATCAGAGTTCGCCGAAAAGATCGTTAATGACGAAACGGCGTTAGCTGCGGCTGGGTTGGAAGTGTGATTTAAAAATCACCACCGCCGCCGCCACCGGAGTCTCCTCCACCTCCACCTCCGTCAAATCCGCCTCCGCCTCCGTCAAATCCGCCTCCACCTCCGTCAAATCCGCCTCCGCCGGAATCGCCGCCGCCTCCACTATTGGAGTCATCGTTGCCAAAACTTCCGCCGGAGCTGGAGTAGTCCGTATCTTGACCAGTGAATCCTGAATCGACGCCGTTGCCATTGTTGTCGAGACGGTTCTCTGGCTGTGCCCCATAGGCGGAACTATGCCCCCCAGAAAATTGGTCATAGAGCCACATGCCTGCCGCTGCGCCGAACATCCCGCCCATCATTGAGCGCATAAAGCCGCCGCCGCCGCCTGACGCACCCGGTGTCATACCACCTGCACCGCCCGAGGACATTCCGCCGCGAAAAATCGCGCGGATTAGTGCGATAACCAGCCATGCCACCACACCAATGATCAGTAGCGAAATCAGCCAGCCTCCTCCAGAAGTCTTTTCCTTCGGCGCTTCAGTTCGATAATGTGTTACGGGTGCCGTTGTGGATTGTGAAGGGTTCACGGAGTGTGACGTTGAATGACCCCGCATCGTGGCGGCCACATAGCTCATGCCTTCTCGCAAGGCCCCGTCATTGTCTTTCGCGCGAAGTTTCGCCAGCATGGTGTTCACCAAACGATCGCGATCCACCAGTGTAAAAGCCTGCCGCTGAGTGTCATTGCCAACCTGAACTTGTAAATGCGCCGGTTGTTTCACCAGCAGCACATAAACTCCATTTATCATCAGTTCCTTCGCGCGTTTCAATGACCACTGTTCGCATACACGATTAACCGCCGCTTTATCCTGCAAGTTCAGTTCTCCCCGTATGTCTGCCGGGATTTCCACAAAGGTTTCCACGCACACATCTTTTTTCAGCTTCCTCTGCACATCATTGATGTTTGCGGTCGCGTCTGCCTTGGCACCCTCGGAGAAGAAACCTGCGTTGTCATGAATGCCCGACGTTCCGGCTTGGGCGGTCAATGCGCTGCTTAGGAGCGTGGCGAAAGTGGCGAGGTAAATCGGAAGCTTCAGGAGTTGGGTCATGGTAGTCAGGGTTTTGCTGTCGTTACCATTCGATGCTGGAGAGACGCAAGTGTTCAAAAGGAGAATGCAGAGGCGAATGCACCGGGCCTGATTTCCTTTCAAGATGAGAGCGATGGAAAAATGTTATTTCATTTCCAAGAAAAGCGACGGAACATCGTATTGCACTGAGTTATTTTAACCTGCATCCATCCCAATATGAAAACGCCCACACATCGCTTGTCGCAAATCTGGATCCTCTCGCTCTTCGTCCTTTTGGGTCTGCACAGACCGGCGGGAGCGATGTTTATGCAGCCGCAACTGGTGCCGGTGGATCGACTCATTAAGAATGCGGAGGCCCAGCTGGCCAAAAATCCCGAGGACGCCAAGGCGCAATACACGCTGGCGCGCATTCATTACCTGGCTTTTCACAGCAAGCATGACCAGGCGCCTGCATTCATGCGGGGCGGCGGCGGAGAACCTGCGCCGCAATGGATGTTGGGGTGGGCCGCCAATGACAAAAACTTGAACGAGAAAGGAGCGGTCAAATTGAAGGATGAGGAGATGATCGATCACGCGGCGCAGGCGCTGAAAGGCTTCAACGAGGCTTTAAAGCTTGACCCTAATGGACTCTATGCGCTGGGACTCGCTTCATTGCTGGAAGAATTTTCCACGTGGAAGGAAGCCGCCAAGCCTGCCGCAGTGCCTGACGATTTGAAAAACATCACGATAGCGATGCTGCGTGAAGCCTATGGAAAAGCGCTGGCATTGGCTTCGCCGAAAGATTTGAATCTGAAGAACAAGCCCGTTTCTGGCATCAAGAGCCTGACATCTTATGAGGCTGCAACCGCTCTGGTGCGTCTGGCTTCCATGAGTGAATTGGATGAGGCCGGCAAGAAGCAGTTGGAAGTGGCTAATGACACCATCGAAAAAATAAAAGCACTGCCCATGGGGGGGATCACGCCCATAGTTTTCTCGTTGAATCGCGTCGCTCATCTCTCTGATTTGCTTGATCCGAATCACTCGGTGGATTTTGATCTGCGCGGTTACGGCTGGCATGAGCAGTGGCCTTGGGTGAAACCGGAACTGGGCCTGCTGGTGTGGGATCCGGCGCACACGGGGCGCATCACTTCAGCGCGGCAATTGTTTGGCAGTTACACTTTTCAAATCTTCCGCGACACAGGCTACGACGCTCTGGCGGCATTGGACGACAACCACGACGGCGTGCTCTCCGGTTTGGAGTTGGAAGGAATCAGTGTCTGGTTTGATCGCAACAGCGACGCCAAATCCTCTCCCGATGAAGTGACTCCGCTGCGGCAGCTTGGTGTGGCTTCCATTTCAGTAAAGCCGGAATCCTTTGATGGCATTCATCCGACGAACGCGCGCGGGATAACTTTTCAAGATGGTCGCGTGCTGCCGACTTGGGATTGGATCGCGGAGCCGATGCGCGAAAAACCTGAACGGCTGGCCTCAGCGAAGCGGTGACATAACTCAGCGGGAAACAGCGCCCGCATACGGAGCATCCATGGAGGTTGACGACGCAATTTCTCGTCGCTTGTGAAATTTTTCACAAATTCCCCTTGCCCCGACGCTTCCCGATTCCACTTTGAGGGCGTTTCACCCTCATGAGTAACACCGTCGCTGCATCCCCCGTCGTGGACATGGTCAATGTCCAGGTCAACGGCGTGTGGCATCAGTTCCCAAAGGGCACGCGCATGATCGAGGCTTGCCGTCAGGCGGAGGCCATGGTGCCGCATTATTGCTATCACCCCAAGCTGTCCTCGCCGGGCAACTGCCGCATGTGCCTTGTGGAAATGGGCATGCCACCGCGCCCCGCACCGGGCACGGAACCGGAGAAGGATGAACAAGGATTCGCGAAGATCGGCTGGATGCCGCGCCCCGTCATCGCCTGTGCGAACACCGTGGCCGAGGGCATGGGCATCCGCACCGAGGGCAAATTGTCCGAGGAATGTCGCCGCGGCGTGATGGAGTTCTTGCTCATCAATCATCCGCTCGATTGCCCGATTTGCGATCAGGCGGGAGAGTGCCGCTTGCAGGAATTTTCCGTGGAGCACGGCAACGGCCAGAGCAACTTCCGCGAGGAAAAGGTCAAGAAGCCAAAGAATGTGGACATCGGTCCCCGCGTTCGCCTTGATGACGAGCGTTGCATCATGTGCTCGCGCTGCATTCGCTTCACGGCTGAGATCGTGGACGATCCAGTGCTGGGCTTCACCGAGCGCGGCAGCCACACCACGCTCACCGTGCATCCCGGTAAACGCCTGGAGAACAATTACTCGCTGAATACCGTGGACATCTGCCCCGTGGGCGCATTGACCAGCAATGACTTCCGCTTTCAGCAGCGGGTGTGGTTCCTCAAGGAGACCAATAGCATCTGCACCAAATGCGGGCGCGGTTGCAACATGGAGATCAGCAGTCGCGAGAACCAGATCTTCCGCCAGACGCCGCGCGAGAACAACGACGTGAACTCCACCTGGATGTGCGATCAGGGCCGCTTGGATTTCCATTTTGTGAACAGCGAATTCCGCCTGACGCAGCCGCTCATCAAAGAGGGCGCAACGCACAAACCGGCGTCGTGGAAACAAGCGATCGCAAAAATCGCCGAGGCGCTCACGAGCGCGCAGCCGAACGAGATTGCCATCATTGCCTCGGGTTGCATGACCAACGAGGAGCTTTATCTGGTGAAGTGCCTCACTCGCGCGCTGAAGATTGAGCAGGTTGATGTCGTGCCCCGCTCCGGCGGGGGCGACAATTACCTGCGCGCGGATGATTTGAATCCGAATAGCAACGGTGTGCGCAGCATCCTCGGCATTGAGCCTGGATCGATGCTTCCGGAGATAATTGAGAAGGTGCAACGCGGCCTCGTAAAAGTGCTGCTGGTGTTCGGCGAGAATGTAATGAAGGCAGGTCTCGAAGCGCGCGACCTCCAAAAAGTGGGCTTCCTCGCTCAGATTCACATCCTGACAAACTCCACCGCAGAACTCAGCCACGTGGTTCTGCCTTCATCGAGCTATGCCGAGAAACGCGGCAGCATGATCAACGTCAC
>JAYVZW010000191.1:0-2039 GCA_043783015.1 Verrucomicrobiota bacterium | reverse complement strand
GCTGTTTCAGCGCGGCGAGGCTGATGAGCACAGATGTGTTCTTGGGATTGGCCCGCAGGGCATCCTGATAAAATTGCTCGGCGGACTTGATGTCGCCTTTCTGCTGCGCCTTGATGGCCTCGGCGAGAATTTTTTCCTCCGAGGAGGATGTTGCCGCTGGTTTGGGCTTCTCCTTGCCGGGAGTGGAGCCGCTCTTTTCACGCGCATCCTTGGTCTTGCCGCTGACGGCCATCAAGGTGGCGCGGACGCCATTGGCATCAATGATCTCCTTGAGTTGAGGCGCGGTAAACAACGGTTCTTCATCCAGGGTCAGGATGATCTTCGCGCTGGTCATCTCCTCCAGATTCTCCATCATCTGCGTGGAAGCGTGCTCCATCTTTTTCATTTCGGCGATGACCAGTTCCTTCGCCTGCCGCTGCCTCTCTTGCTGGCGAAGATCGCGCATGATGATGTTGCGCAGCATGGCGTTATCCTTGGCCAGCTTCGATGACTGTCCCGACGATGATCCTGCATCCAGCTCCTTGAGCTTTACCGTAAGATCGGCCACCTGGCTTTGATAGACATTGTTTTCCTGGCGCAGCTTGGCCAGGTCGGACTGGATGCCCGTGATCTGGGTTTTTAAGGCGGCGATTTCCACGTCCTTTTTCTCGCCGGAGGCCTGAAGGGTATCCACCTGCTTCCGGGTGACCTCCAGCTCCTGTTTCAGCCTGGTATTCTCGGCCATGATCTTGCTGTAATCTTCTGTCTTGGTGCTGTTGGCTTTCAGACTGGCGATGTCGTCCGCCATCTGCTTCTGCCGGTCGAGCAGGGCCTTCTTTTCATTTTCCAGCGAGGCAATGGTCTTGTCCTTTTCCTCAAGCTGCCGGTCCCGTGAGGCCAGCATATCCGACACCATCTTCGATTCATTCTGGAGTTTTTGCAGTTGTTGCTCGGCACCGGTGATCTTGGCCGCCGCGTCCTTGGCCAGCTTGTCCATGCGCTGGTTAATGTCCTGCAATTGCTGGGAAAGCACCACGCGATCCTGCTCCGATTTCTGTCGCTCGCGCAACGCATTGGTGTAGCCGTCCTCGTAGAGTTTGAGCTTGGACTGCATCTCGGCATTCTGCTTTTGCAGCGCCTGAAATTGCTGGTTGATAATATCGAGCGGGTTCGCGATCCCGTTCGATGCTGGAGCAGTCGGCGGCGGCGTGCCACCCGTCGCGCTGGGCGGCACGATCGGATTTGATGGAACCGCTGAGACCGCAGATCCCGAAAGACGTTGCATGGCCTGCTCAATCATCTTCAGGCGATAGCTGACAATTTCCGGCTGCCAACCAGGTGAACTGCGCGCCACGGACCCGATATTCTGCTGGGCCTGCACCAGTTTTTGATAAGCGTTCTGCAAATCACCCGCCTTCTCCATGCGCTCCGCCTCGGTGAATTGAAGGTAGCCCTTGAAATAGAGATCGCCCGCATCGCCACCTGTCTGCGCAGATACGCCCGCGGCCCCGGCCATGAGCAGGCCGAAGAGGATCATCCATAACAAGCGCTGAGAGAGAACCATGGGACGGCGAGCATATACCCGCTCCCTCCGCTTGTCCATAACCGGGATTCGGGGACGTTCAGGACGGCGGAAGCAAATCCGGACGGTTCGTCCGGGTCCGCGCGAGTGCCTGATCAACGCGCCATTGGGCAATTTTTCCGTGATCGCCGGAAAGCAAAACCTCCGGCACCTTGATCCCCCGCCACTCTGCGGGACGGGTGTAATGCGGCGCTTCCAGCAAACCCGATGCGCCAAAGGATTCATCGATGGCCGAATTCTCATCGCCCAACACACCCGGCAGCAAGCGCACGATGGCATCAATGACCACCACGGCGGCGATGGCTCCGTTCGTCAGGACATAATCGCCGATGGACAGTTCCTCGTCCACACAACTCTCCACGATCCGATGATCCATGCCTTCGTAATGCCCGCTGATGACTATCAAATGCTCCTCGGCTGACAATCGCCGCGCCGTGGCTTGATCGAACCGCTTCCCCTGCGGCGTCATCAACAGCAC
>JAYVZW010000190.1:0-2042 GCA_043783015.1 Verrucomicrobiota bacterium | reverse complement strand
CGATCCGATAGCACAGCGCCAGTCCCAGGCCGGTGCCTTCTCCTGGAGCTTTGGTCGTGAAGAAGGGATCAAATATCCTGGCCAGATTCTCCTGCGATATGCCCGGGCCATTGTCCCTGATCCGCAACTCCATCTCTCCCGCATTGACGCTGGCGTGGATTCTGACGACAGGCCGCGCTCCATCAGGCACAAGGTGACCATTCAGGGCGTCTATAGCATTTTTTATGATGTTGATGAACACCAGCGTCAACTGATTGCGGTCACCACGCACCGCGCCACAATCCAGAGGAACATCATCACGAATCTCGATCTTGCCTTCCTTGATCGGCCCGGCAAGAATGCGCAGAGCGCTCTGCAGCGGATCGCTGATCTGGCACGTGGAGGTCATCGCCGTCTCGGGGTGACAGAAAATTCGCAGGTCGGAAACGATGGTGGCGATCCGGTTGATGCATTCCCCCATGTCGGTCGCGATCTCCTGAATGTCGGCCCGGGCTTCGACGGGGAGTTTGGCCGCCTGACGGTTAAGAATGTAAAGCGCGCTGCGGGCAAAGTTCAGCG
Source organism: Verrucomicrobiota bacterium (assembly GCA_043783015.1). Taxonomy (GTDB): domain Bacteria; phylum Verrucomicrobiota; class Verrucomicrobiia; order Verrucomicrobiales; family Verrucomicrobiaceae; genus VFKE01. The sequence continues at coordinate 1,484 of JAYVZW010000190.1, read as the reverse complement.
GGTTGTTGATCTCATGCATGATGCCGCCGGTAAGAATGCCCAGCGCCACCATCTTCTCCGACTGAATCAGCTCCCTCTCGGTCGTGCGCAGCTCATCGATGGCACGTTCGAGCTCGGCATTGCGACGCTCGATCTCCTTTCTCAGCAAACTGGCCTGAACAAGGTTATGCACGCGGCTGTGAAATTTAGTCAGCGAGAACGGCTTCGTCAGAATGTCATTCGCGCCGTGACGCAAGGCGTTCAAGTGCACCTCATCGTCCGACCTAGCGGTCACCAGCATGATGGGCATTAATTTGGATTCGGACTTTTCACGTAATTCGCGGCACAGTGCGAGGCCGTCCAGCCCCGGCATCATGTAATCCGATATCACCAGATCAGGCCTATGGATGGCAGTCAATTCCAGCGCCTGCGTTCCGTTTGAGGCTTTAATAACGCGATAATTCGGCTCCAGTTCCGAACTCATAAACCGTAGCAGGCCGGGATCGTCATCGACAATCAGAACCAGAGGCAAATTCGCCCGCATATGATGTTCATTTTCATCGGAGACATGAGCATTTTCCGCCAGCCCGGAAACTTGCTGGGCGATCATGGAATGGGACTGCTCGGCCTCGCGATAGACCGACTTGATCCAGGCGGCAGTGGATGATGCCTTGGACTTTGTTTCATCTCCATCCACTGCGCTGTGCTCCAACTCTGGAGCCGGTAGGGCCGTGTCCCCCATGTGCCCATCCTCTTTGATGAATCGATCGGTTCCCAACAAGACGGCGTGGTCCTGATGCACCAACGGCAGTCTGACACGAATGGTCGTGCCGCGGCCCAGCTCACTCTCGGCCTCAAGGGTCCCGCCAAACTGGACCACCATCTCTTTGACCAACGCCAGACCGAGTCCCGTTCCCGCATGCCTGCGGGTCGAGGATGAGTCTGCCTGCCAGAAGCGATCGAAAATAAATGGTAAGTGCTGCTGGGAAATGCCCACCCCGGTGTCGATGACTTCAAATACCATTTGGCCAACCTTGTCTTCCACGACCATCGCCACCGAGCCACCGAAAGGGGTGAACTTCACGGCGTTGAAAATCAGGTTCAGCAGAATCTTCTCCAGCTTTTCCTGGTCGGACTCCACCAGGTCAATGGCGGACTCATAACGCAAAGTGGTGGTGACTCCCCCATGCTGGGCCATACTGGCGACCGAAGTGAACAATCCTGACGTGAATTCGCCAAGAGAGAAATTCTCCCGGTGCAGATTCACCCGCCCGCCATCCACGCTGGAAAGATCGAGAAGATCGTTGATCAGCTTTAGCAAACGCAATGAGTTCTGGTAGATGCCGGCGATTTCGCAGGCCAGGCCGGAAGTCGCATTCTGCTCCACCGGATGCTGGCGCTGCAGCCGCTGCAAAGGCGCGATCATCAGGGTGAGGGGCGTGCGCAGCTCATGCGTGATGTTCGAGAAGAAATCCGTCTTCATGCGGTCCATCTCGACCAGTTGC
>JAYVZW010000189.1:0-2042 GCA_043783015.1 Verrucomicrobiota bacterium | reverse complement strand
GCTGGAAGCGGACCCGCAGGTCATCATCGCCCGCCAGTTCGCAGAGTCGTTCAACGACGACCTTGTCTTCGGGAAGTGATTGGGAAAGTCGCACGGCTTGGACACGAACCGTGCCGTCGGGGGAGTTCAGCCCATCAAGCAAAGATTTTGTGTCCAGCGTGCCGAGAGTTTGCATGGTCCACAGCGCCTGCGTTTGTGCGGCACTGGAGCTGGCCGGCAGCAGGTCAATATGAGGCTTCGCGCCGCGTTCCGTGAGTAGGCGCTGCGCGGTGTCGCGCGTCCAGCCGTTCGGCGATTCGAGAGATTTCACGAGGTTCTCGTCACTCATCTTGTCCAGGCGCGGCACCGCACGGCGAGGGCTGCCAGTCGGCGTGATGCGGTAGATTCGGCCCTTGTCCGAACCTGCACGCACATCGAGATGTTCGAGCATCATCCTCGGTATCCACTTGGGGTGTTCTAATATGGCACGGTAAAAGTCCACGACGTAGAGACAGCCATCCGGTCCCGTGCGAGCCATGGTGAAGCGGGACCACGTATCCTCGCTCGTGAGAAACTCGATGCCCTGCTCGTCTGCGGCGCGATGGCTGGTGAAGCTGATGCCGTCAGGCTCCAGCACCTCGCGATGGACGAGGTTGTTCGCGGGCTCGCAGACGAAGTAGCTATGGGCGTATTCCGCGCCGAACAAGTTGTCCCGATACGGCATCATATTGCAGGCGGAAGTGAGCGTGCCCCGCTCGTCCGGGAAGTTGAAGCGCTGCGGCGTGCTGGCAGGGAATATGTGATTGTCCTTGTTCAGGTTGCGGCGCAAGGTCCGGACGGCGAGCAGTGGATTGCGCGCAAGGTAGCGCTCGTCCATGAGGTAATGCCAGCCGCACGTGCTGTTCCAAATGCCGAACCAGTTGCCAAAATCATCGCGCCAGCGGCCACATTGTGTGCGGCCGGCCTGGAGTTGGAATCCGCCGGTGCGCGGGTTGAAGCGGATGTCGTGTCCGTGGAGGTTGAACTCCTTGCTGGTTTTCACCTCGGTGATCGCGTCGCCATTTTCGCCGTTTGCGCCATAAAACCAGCCGTCAAGGCCCCAGCAGAAGCCGTTCAGAAGATGCTGAGCGTTGCCTTCTTTGAAACCTGTGAGCATGGGGGTTACTTTTTCCGCCTTGCCGTCAGGGCCGGTGCCTTCGGCAAAAATGACCGAAGGGACGGTGGAGACGAAAATGCCGTTCTTCCACGGGGCCAGGCCCGCAGGGTAGCTGAGGTTGTCGAGGAAGACGGTGGCCTTGTCGTAGCGACCGTCATTGTCAGTGTCTTCGAGAACCTTTACGCGGCCAGGAAAGGTCTTGCCGCCGTCTTCGTGGAATGGGTAGTCGGCCATCTCAACCACCCACATGCGGCCATCCGCGCCCCAGTCGATGAAAATGGGATCCTGCACAAGCGGCTCGCTGGCCACCAGTTCCACGGTGAAGCCGGGCTTCACATGCATGGCCTTGAGCGATTCCTCCGGCGTGCGTGGCGGTGGGCCGGCCTGCATCACCAATTCCTCAAAGCTGATGCGGCGTCCGTCCGGCAAACGCATGGCTTTGTCCTTGAACGTGACCCCGGTGCTGGTGCCATCCGCGTTGACAATAGGCGGGATGGCATTCCCATCGCCCGCCTGACCCTCGCGCATGACGAAGGTCCAGCCTACCCGCCAGTCATATTTTTTATTTTCGTTGGGATTGAAAAGATAGACTCCATAGCGCTGAGAGTTGGAGAAAACGATGTCGTCACAACCGTCCCCGTTAAGATCGACAAAACGCACGCCGTTGTCGCGTCCGGCGGCATTTTTGAGAGTGACTCCCAATGGCAGAGCGACGTTCGGCGGGAGTGGTCGCACCCAAGAAATCGACCGCCTAAAGTAAAATGCGACAAGGCCAAGACCAAAAACAATAACTAGTCCAAATACAACGGGGCGGCGCATGAAGACATCTACTCAAGGCCATAGAAAGAGCAAGAGGGATGCGGTGGCACTCAGGCTTATTCACTCAGGACCACGAACGGATTGTAGC
>JAYVZW010000188.1:0-2043 GCA_043783015.1 Verrucomicrobiota bacterium | reverse complement strand
CTTCGGCTTCAAGCGCAACAGCAGGAGATCGACAAATGGCGCACGACGTCATTCGGCCTCGGGGCCGGGGGTGTCGTCCTTCTCATCATCGGCACCGCCATCGGAAGCAAGGGGAGACGGGATGCGGAAAGAACTTGAAACAACGAAACGAAGCTGGCTTGCGCCCATCCGCGCAATCTGGAACCCGAGCAAACTCGAATCGCCACGGGTGGACCCGTTGCTGACGGAGTTAAACCCCCTGCAACGCTCGGCGGAATCGCTGCGTTATTCCACGCTCAAAACCGAATACTGGATGTCGGCGGGAGGAACCCTGCGCGAGTGGTTCAAGATCAACTGCTGCATTGCCGTGGCGCTGGGAATCCCGGCGCTGCTGGTGGTGCCTGTTGTCACGTATCTGCTCATCCAGTTCACAAGCTGGACGGCGTTGCTGGTGCAGATTGCCAAAAATCTCGTGGTGTTTCCCATCATCGCGATTCTGGCAATTGCACTCATCACGGCTGTGCTCTTCGCTGCGAGATTCTTTCTCTTCGCGAAATAAACCACAAACCCGCCGGTCATTCACCGGCATCTGAAAGGAGGCAATCACATGGAAAAAATCACACTCTATTTCAAACAAGGCTCGTCGGACAAAGTGTATCAGACGGGCATCGAGGCAAAGGACGGCGGTTACGTCGTAAACTTTGCCTACGGCCGCAGAGGAACCACCCTGCAAACCGGAACCAAAACCCAGGCAGCGGTCGATTATGACGCGGCCAAGGGCATCTACGACAAACTCATCAAAGAGAAGCAGGCAAAAGGCTACACCGTGGGAGAGGAAGGCACACCCTACTCGAATACGGAGAATGCCAATAGCGGTGTCCGGTGCCAGCTTTTGAATCCCATCGAAGAAAATGAGGTTCACGAGTTCATCAATAATCCGGCGTTCTGCGCTCAGGAGAAATACGATGGACGCCGGATGCTGATTCGCAAGATCGGCACAAACATCGAGGGGATCAACCGAAAGGGCATTCTGATCGGTGTCCCTGAAACCATCTGTAAAAGCGCGCAGGCATTCGAGCGCAACTTCATCATCGACGGGGAATCTGTCGGCGATGTGCTGTTCGTGTTTGATGTGCTGTCCATCAATAATCAGGATGTCCGGGATCTTCCGTATATCGACCGGCACATTCGTTTGCTGAACCTGCTTGCCTCGGCACAGCAACGGTTCATCCAACTGGCCGAGACTGCATTCAAAACTGCGGATAAAGCCGAATTGCTGGATCGTTTGCAAACCCAGGAGAAGGAGGGCGTCGTTTTCAAACGCATGGTTGCCCCGTATGTTGCCGACAGGCCGAACACGGGCGGTGATCATCTCAAACACAAGTTCTATGAGACGGCATCGTTCATCGTTGGCAAAATCAACGGGAAGCGGAGTGTTTCGTTGAAGCTTCTCAACGGGAAATGCTTTGTGTCAGCGGGCAATGTCACAATCCCGCCCAACCATGAAGTTCCGAAACCCGGCACGGTTATCGAAGTTCGCTATCTGTATGCCTTCAGGGAATCCGGATGCGTATTTCAGCCGGTCTATCTGGGCAAACGGGATGACATCGATCCCGGAAATTGCTTGGTGAAACAGCTCAAATACAAGGCCGAACAGGAATTGGCGGCAGCATGAGCGCTGGCATCAAAACGAAGCTCATCAGCAGGAAGCATGTCAAATTGTTCGCGCTTGCTGCGGCTGAGAAGCGGTCCCACAAGTTCACGCGTGTCGGCGGTGACTTCTACATCAGGTGCGAAAGCAATCTGAAGGAGTTCATCCGCCAATCCGTCCAGCAGTTGCCCAGCAAGGGCAAGACCATCAACTAGCCTGTGTAACCCGTTACATAGGCTCAATCCATCAACAGCAGCCCGTGTGTCCCTAAAAAAGGCGCACGGGCTGTTTCATTTCAACAGAAGGAGAAATCATGAAACCAATCGAATTACCCGTTGCGGAACTCAAACCCGCACTCGTCGGACTGGGCAAAATCATCGGCAAACGCCAAACATTGCCCGTGCTCGGTCATC
>JAYVZW010000187.1:0-2045 GCA_043783015.1 Verrucomicrobiota bacterium | reverse complement strand
GCGCATCCTTCTCGCTCGTGCTGCGCGGGCCGCCACTCAGGATGATGGCACCCGGTTTGTTCAGTTCGCCCAGCCGCGCAGGCGGATAAAGATGCGAGACAAATCCCAGCTCACGGACGCGGCGGACAATGAGCTGGCTGTATTGCGAGCCATAATCCAGAACAGAAACTTCGCCTTCGATCATCATAATAGGAAGGCAGCAGTCATTCGCTCAGACTGGCTGTGTGTCAAAGGGGGAATCTTGCGTGTTGGTGCCCTCAGCCGGGAAGTTCAAAGCCGCCGTTCGCGATGCGGATGCGCTTTTCGCTGTAGAGCGCGCCGAGCGCCTGCTTGAACGCTTTCTTGCTGCAACCAAATGCGGTGCGAATTTCCTCCGGCGTGCTTTTGTCGTGATAGGGAAGGCTTCCACCGGCGGCTTTGAGTTTTTCGATGATCTGTTCCGAAAGCGGCGCGATGCGCTGATAGCCGGCATCATCAAGGCCGAGATCGATTTTCCCATCGGGGCGCACCTCGCGCACGAAGCCCTTTACGCGGTCGCCGATGCGTGGCGGCGCGCCCGTCTCTCCCTGATAAATCAGACCGCGATACTTATTATCAATGATCGCGCCCCATCCGAGCGGAGTTTCGCTTTCGATAAGCAAATCCACGCGATCGCCCTCCTTGTAAGAGGGCAGTGATGGATCGAGGTGTTGATCGAACTTGGTTGTGGCCGCGATACGGTCTGTTGCCTCGTCGAGATAAATGAACACCACCACCCGCTCGTCGGGGCGCGCCGGGATTCGCATGTTCTTGAGTGGCAGCAACAAATCCTTGGCCAGGCCCCAATCAAGGAAGGCACCGACGCCCGGCTTGAAATCCACCACGTCCAGTGCGGCGAACTCACCGACCGTTGCCTTCGGTGTTTCCGTGGTCGCGATGAGCCAGTCCTTTGAGTCGCGGTAAATAAAAACGTCCGCCTCTGCGCCGGGAAAGCCACGGGCCGGGATGTAACGTCCCGGTAGAAGAATTTCGCCGTCGGTGCCGCCATCAAGGAACAGCCCAGAGGTTGTCTCACGCAAGATGCGGAGCTTGTTCCATTTGCCGGTTTGGATCATACGTCAGGCTCAGCCCACCTCGTAGTTAACCGGTTCCTCGGTGATGAGAATGTCGTGCGGATGGCTTTCCTTAAGTCCACCGGCAGTGATGCGCACGAAGCGCGCCTTGCTGCGCAGCTCATCGAGATTGTTGGCGCCGACATAACCCATGCCGCTGCGCAGACCGCCCATGAGCTGGAAGACGACTTCGCTGAGCGGGCCTTTGTAAGGCACGCGCGCTTCCACACCTTCGGGCACCAGCTTGCCGGATGAGTTCTGGCCGTAACGGTCGCCCGCGCCTTTGCGCATTGCCTTGAGCGAACCCATGCCGCGATATTCTTTGAAGGTGCGGCCCTGCCAGCGAACCATCGCGCCGGGGCTTTCTGCTGTTCCCGCGAGAATGGAACCGATCATGACACAGTCTGCGCCCGCAGCGATGGCTTTCACCACGTCGCCGGAGTAACGGATGCCGCCATCGGAAATGACCGCCACCCCGCGCGGGCGGCATACTTCCGCGACTTCCTGCACAGCGGTGAATTGCGGCATGCCCACGCCGGAGATAATGCGCGTGGTGCAAATGGAACCGGGGCCGACGCCGACCTTGATGGCTGACGCGCCGGCATTGCACAAATCTTTCGCGCCATCTTTCGTGACCACGTTGCCCGCCACAATCGGCGTCCTTTCGCCCAAGGCTTCGCGCAATTGCGAGATGACCTTGAGCACTCGATCTGTGTGACCAGTAGCGGCATCAATGAACACGGCATCCGCGCCCGCGGCTTGCAGCAAGAGCGCGCGCTGCACGCAGTCCTCGCTTACGCCGACGGCAGCGCCCACACGCAGGCGACCATGTGAATCTTTTGCGGCGTTGGTGAAGGTTTGCATCTTCCCGATATCCTGCTTCGTGATCAATCCGGCGAGTCGTCCGGCGCTGTCCACCAGCGGAAGTTTTTCAATGCGATGCACGAAGATTTG
>JAYVZW010000186.1:0-2055 GCA_043783015.1 Verrucomicrobiota bacterium | reverse complement strand
TGGTGGAAATGGGCAAGGATGTCGTCGTCTTGCTCGACAGCATCACGCGAATGGCGCGCGGTCACAATGCCATGCAGGGCGGGAAGGGACCGATCATGTCCGGAGGACTTGGCACCAAGGCTCTGATGAAGCCCAAGAAATTCTTCGGTGCGGCCCGCAAAGTCCAGGAAGGTGGCAGCCTCACCATTGTTGCCACCGCGCTGGTGGAAACGGAGAGCCGCATGGACGACATCATTTTCGAGGAATTCAAGGGCACCGGCAACATGGAAATCAATCTCGACCGTGAGATCGCGGAGCGCCGCATCTTTCCGGCCATTCACCTGCTCAAATCCGGCACGCGCCGCGATGACCTTCTTTACCATCCTGATGAGTTCAAGCGCGTCGCCATTGTCCGCAAGCAGCTGGCCAGTGTTCCTGCGGGCGAGGCGCTGGAGTTGCTCATCCGCAACATCGAGCGCACCAGCAGCAATGCCGAGATACTTCTCACCGGTTTGAAATGAAGCAGGCTGACACTTCAGCGGTTCAATCCGGGCATTTGTGGATCGCCACTCGCGAGGAACTGGGGCGGCTGGTTCTTGAGATCGAGGAAAAAATCGCCCGTGGTGAGGTGACCGCCTGTTATCTCGACACCGAGGCGGACAGTTTGCACCATTTTCAGGAGAAGCTCTGCCTCATCCAGCTGGCCGTCGGAGGAACCTTCGCCCTGATTGACTCCCTTGCCATTGCGGAGATGACTCCCTTGCTGGCAGCGCTCGACAAGATTGAAGTCTGGATTCATGGGGCAGATTACGATCTGACATTGTTCAAGCGCACTTACGCATGGACTCCCCGCCGGGTGCGCGACACCCAGATTGCAGCCCGTCTCGTGGGACACCGTCACTTTGGTCTGGCCTCGCTGATCGAGAAACAGTTTGGAGTCGTCCTTTCCAAGGCATCGCAAAAGGCTGACTGGAGCCAGCGCCCTTTGCCTGAGAAGATGCTAATCTACGCCGTCGATGATGTGCGCTGGCTCGCGCCGCTGGTGGATCAACTGCGCAAAGAACTCGAGCAAAAAAATCGCTGGGACTGGTTTGTCCAAAGCTGCGATGCCTTGTGCGCAGGCGTGCTGTCGAGACAGGAGCGGGATCGTGAGGAAGCCTGGCGTGTCAGCGGTTCCGGCTCTCTCAAGCCCAAGGGTCTGGCCTTTCTTCGCGCGCTCTGGCTTTGGCGTGACGGCATGGCGCAGGAACGAGATGTGCCGCCATTCCGAGTCATGAACAACCAGCAGATGCTGGCCATGGCGACGGATTTTGAAGTTAATGACAGTGTCAGCATATCCCCGCGCTGGAGGGGGCGCTGGCGTGATACATTGATGGCGGTGATCGATGAACTCCGCAAAAGCGATCCCGACACCTGGCCGCAACGTCCCCGCAAGCATGGAAAGCGCAGCACCGAGGAAGAACGGTCATCCATTGACCGTCTGTGCCGATCACGCGATCAAATAGCAGAACGGCTCGATATCGAACCATCGCTACTGGGGCCGCGCGCGGTCATGGAAGAGATTATACTGCATCGCGATACCAGCATCGACTCGGTGCTTATGCCTTGGCAACGCGAAGCGCTGGGTGAGGTGCTGAAGACCCTCCCGACGGTTGAACAGTCCATGCTATAATTCCTCAGGGCCTGTGAGAGTCATGAAGACTGGCGCAGGCGCATGAGATTTATTATTTCTTCTTGGGCGATACGGCTGCCTGTGTGTTCATCTTGAGCTGCCCCAGTTTCATATTCATGGAGGCGCGGTCAACCACGTCATCGAGAATTCCATTATGATCGAGATCAAAGTCTTTGAGCGGACCTTTGGGATTGGCTTTGTAATCTTTCTGAATCGCTGTCAGTTCTTCTCGGCTGATCTCAAAATCACTATTGGTGTCATAAGGCTTCAGAAGTTGCACTGCAGCCTCATCCACTTTGGGCGGACCCGCAGGCGACACGGGTTTCTTCTTTTTTTTGTCCGCAGCGAAAACGCAGATAGGCAGGGAGGCCAGCAGGATGAGAATGGTGAGAGAACGTGTGGTT
>JAYVZW010000185.1:0-6239 GCA_043783015.1 Verrucomicrobiota bacterium | reverse complement strand
AGCCATGCTGCATCCGCGCCTTTGACGCCTTCGGTGGTGGAAATAGGACACTCGCCAAGGGTTTTTCCGTGCGGCAGCAGGCGTCCCAAGGCAATAAGGACATCGGATTGAAAACCTGAGTGATCGAAACCGGGAGGTGGTCTCATAAGGATTTTGCCAAAGCGATCTGTCTCGATCCGATACTCCAGCGCCGCGAGTTCTGGATCTGCGGATACGGCCTCCCAGCGCTTCAGATTGAAGGCCTGCTGATTCTTGGTGGATGGAAATTTCAATGTCGCAAGCATCGCGGGCATGATAGTGCACCTCGCTGGGAATTGCAATACCATGAGCGGAGCGGCTCTTGCATGGCCGATCCAGATGTTGTAGCCTTTCCCCATGCAAGCGACCCTTGAGATTAGCGACTATGTGAAGCGGGCGGTAACGGACTCGCCAAGTTGGAGCATGTTCAGCGGTTGATCGAATCGGAAAGCGTCGGATGCGCGCGCTTCTGGACATCAACATGGCGAAGCCCGCCGAGAAACAACAAGTGCGGCTTGTGCTTGCGGACATGTAGGGCAAGCGCTCCGCTTGCCGAAGCAGTCGAATCCAAGGCAGCCGGAGCGGCCGCCTCACACAATTCAGTAACTTGACCAACAACTTCAGCCTCTACCTCGCATTGCGCTACTTGCGTCCTAAGCGGACGTTTGTTTCCATCATCACGCTCATTTCCGTGATGGGCGTGAGCCTGGGGGTCGCGGTGCTGATTGTGGTCATCGCGGTGATGGCGGGGTTCCATGCGAAGATCAAGGAACTGGCGCTGGGTTATGATGCCCACATCGAGGCGGCGGACCAATATGGTTCGTCCATGCTGTCGAGCCAGCAGCGTCCGCCGGATGTGCAGGAAAAATCATGGCGCGATGTGATGAAGATCATTACCGAGACGCCGGGCGTGGTTTCCGCATCGCCTATCGTCCGGGGCATGTTGCTGGTTGAATCCAAGGAGGGAAATGTCGCCCCGGCTCTGATGTGGGGCTTGAAGCAAGATGACGGCAACCGGCTGATAACAAAGCATAAGAATCTGATCGTGTCCGGCTCGCTCGACCTCAAAGAGGATAACATCATCATTGATGAGGCCATCGCACGGGCTTGGAATGTGCGGGTGGGGGACAAGATCACGGTGTATGCGCCCTCGAATCTGAAGGACATCGTCAGCACGATTCGTGAGATTGATGACAAGCCCGAAGCGGAGAAGCAGGAGGCTTACAAGAAACTCAAGGAACTCGTTCTGCCGCTTGATTTGAAAGTGACCGGCATCTTCAGTCCGCCCCGTTTGCAGGATTCGGACAAGCTCGCCATCGTGATCCTGCCGCTGCATGTGGCGCAGGAGATGCGCAATATGGGCGATGGTGTGTCCAGCATCGGCATTGAGGTGGCTGATCCTTATAAGGCTGGCGAGGTGAAGGAAGAGCTGAAGAAACGCGCATTCCCGGACACTTGGGGCGCGGTGACCTGGATGGAGCAGCACAAACAATTATTCGACACCGTGCAGAATGAATTGGAGATGATGTATTTCGTGCTCTTCATCATTGTCATCGTCGCGGCGTTCTGCGTGATGAATACCATGATCACCGTTACGGTGCAGAAGCGGCGCGAGATCGGAATTATTTCGGCGCTGGGTTCCCGGCTGGGCCAGATCATGTGGGTGTTCCTCGCCCAAGGCATGATCGTCGGGGTGCTGGGTGCATTGAGCGGGCTGGGCATGGGTTTGATTGTGGTGCATTTTCGCAACGACATCCGCCGCATTATCTCTGAGCTGACCGGCAGGGAGATTTTCGCCCAGGCCATTTATGGCATCGCGGAAATCCCCGCCAAGGTCATCCCGCATGATGTGGGCATCATCTGCATCGGTGCCTTTTTCCTTTGCACGGTGGCTGCCCTGGTGCCGGCGTGGCTTGCGGGCCGAACGGAGCCAGCCGTGGCGCTGCGGGATTAAAATTGTGAGCAGCCTTTTCCAGCTCAACTCCGAGTATTCTCCGCAGGGCGATCAGGCGCAGGCCATCGCCAAGCTCACCAAGTCCGTGCTCGCGGGCAACCGCCATCAGACGTTGCTCGGCGTCACCGGGTCGGGCAAGACCTTCACCATGGCGAACATGATTGCCCATGTCGGAAAACCGGCGTTGATACTCTCGCACAACAAGACGCTCGCGGCGCAGCTCTACTCGGAGTTCAAAAATTTCTTCCCGCACAATGCGGTGGAATATTTCGTCAGCTATTTCGATTATTATCAGCCCGAGGCTTACATCGCGCGGACGGACACCTACATTGAAAAAGACTCCAGCGTGAACGACGAGATCGAGCGTCTGCGGCTTTCGTCCATGGGCGCGCTGCTCACGCGCAAGGATGTTATCGTCGTGGCCAGCGTATCCTGCATCTATGGCCTGGGTTCTCCGGAGGACTACGAGGGCATGATGCTGCCGGTGAAGACGGGCGATGTGATGACGCGCGAGACATTTCTCACGCGGCTCGTGGACATGCTCTACGAGCGAAACGACATCGCGTTCACCCGTGGGAAATTCCGCGCGCGCGGCGATGTGGTGGAAGTCTTTCCCGCCTACCTGGACAATGAAGCGATGCGTTTTGAGTTTTTCGGAGATGAGATCGAGCGCATCAGTGTCTTTGATCCGCTCACCGGCACGGCGAATATGACTTTGCCGGGCTACACGATTTATCCAGCAAAACAATACGTGACACCGATGGACAAGCTGCGCAAGGCCATCAAGACCATCCGCGTGGAGCTGGATGAGCGTGTGGCCGAGTTCGAGCGCACGGGCCGATTACTCGAGGCGCAACGTATCCGAATGCGCACTGAATATGACATTGAGATGATGCAGGAGATGGGCTTTTGCCAGGGCATCGAGAATTACAGCCGTCATCTTACTGGACGCCCTCCGGGCAGCACGCCCGGCACTTTGCTCGATTTCTTCTCCGATGACTTTATCACCTTCGCGGATGAGAGCCACGCCACCATTCCGCAAATCGGCGGCATGTATGAAGGCGATCGCTCGCGCAAAACGGTGCTCGTGGAGCACGGCTTCCGTTTGCCCAGCGCGCTCGACAACCGTCCGCTGCGGTTCCCGGAGTTCATGGCGAAGATGAAGCAGATGGTCTATGTGAGCGCTACGCCAGCGCGCTTTGAAATTGAAAACAGCGTCGTGGGCAACACCGGCTACATCCCGCACAAGCGAGAGCGAGAAGCGGGAGATAACACACCGCTGACCGTGCTCACCCCGCGCATCTCCGGCAGCGCGCAGAGCATCGAGTCCTTCGATGCCACCACGAAGGGGAAAAATCTCATCGTTGAGCAGATCATCCGCCCCACCGGTCTGCTGGATCCTGTTGTTACGCTCAAGCCCTTGAAAGGCCAGATCGATGAAACGATGGAACTCTGCCGTGAGCGTGTTGAGAAGGGCGAGCGCATTCTCGTCACGACGCTCACCAAGCGCACTGCCGAAGACCTCACGGATTATCTGCGAAACCTCAACTTTCGCGTTCGCTATCTCCACAGCGAGATCGACGCCATTGAGCGCGTGGAGATTCTGCGCGCGCTGCGGGCCGGTGATTTTGACATTCTCGTTGGTATCAATCTCCTGCGTGAAGGCCTGGACTTGCCCGAGGTCAGCCTCGTTTGCATTCTTGATGCGGACAAAGAAGGATTCCTCCGCAGCGAAACCTCACTGCTGCAAACTGCTGGTCGCGCCGCGAGACACATCAATGGAGAAGTCGTCCTCTTTGCAGACACCATCACCGGCAGTATCCAAGCCTTGCTCAACATCAGCGCCTATCGCCGCGTGCGGCAACAGGAGCACAACATCAAGCACAACATCACGCCGCAGACCGTGAAGCGCGCCGTGCAGGAGAGCCTGCACACGATCTACGCTGCACGTGAGGTCGAAGAAAGTGTTGTGCGCGATGAATCCGGCGGCTATGCCGTCAATGAGGTGCTGCACGAACTTCAGGCCGAGATGGCCGCTGCCGCGAGCCGCCTGGAGTATGAGCGCGCCGCCTTGTTGCGGGATCAGATCCGTGAATTGAAACGGCAGATGGGAATGACTGAAGCTTCACAACCGCAGGTAAAAAAACGGGGGCGCGCCCAGAAAGAAGACCGGGCAAAGAAGCGGTAACACCGTTCCTCCAGTTAATAACCAGTTGGAATTTTAAAGCGGAAAAAACAGCCAATCAGTGAGCACTTGGACGAATAGACAGGGGAATTAGCCCGTTTTTTGCCCACTGATAATCCGTCACGAAGGCATTTTGTGCTCTTGACACGTTGGAGCGCGCAGTATTAGCATCACTGCATGGCCAAGAAATCCACCAAAACCAAAACCAAACGGAAACCTAATGCCGCATTGATGAAACCCGTCCAGCCGGATGCAGCCCTCGCAGTAGTCGTGGGCTCCAAACCACTGGCGCGCGGGCCTCTCACCAAGAAGCTCTGGGAATACATCAAGAAAAACGGACTGCAGGACGCCAAGAAGCGGACCATGATCAATGCGGATGACGCATTGAAGGTCATCTTCGGCGGCAAAAAGCAAGTCTCCATGTTTGAGATGACCAAGCTCGTCTCAGGTCACATCCTCAAGTAGAAGAACCTCTGAGTTCTTCATTTGTCTGGCCGACCTTCTCACGGAGGTCGGCCATTCTTTTGCCGTGATGGGCCGGAATCAACAGGAGCGCACGGCTGAATCCATTGACGTTATGCAGGCGTATAAACTGGCACGATTCGATTTCTCCACCTCCTACTATCATCCCTCACATGACGCATCCCCGCATCGCCATCATCGGCACCGGCATTGCCGGTTTGGGCTGCGCGCATCTTTTGCACGGGAGGGCTGACCTCACGATATACGAGCAGAACGATTATGCAGGCGGGCATACGAATACGATAACGGTGGGTGATGCGGGCCGGGAGCAATCGGTGGACACGGGGTTCATGGTGTTCAATCACGTGACCTATCCGCTGCTGACACGACTGTTTCGTGAACTGGGCGTGGAGACGCGGCGCACCGCGATGTCCTTCAGTGTGCGGCATGACTCCAGCGGGATTGAATACAATGGGCGCGATCTGGGGACGCTTTTTGGCCAGCGCAGGAATTTGTTCAGTCCGCGCTTCTGGCGGTTCATTCTCAAGATTAATCGCTTCAATCAGGAAACCGCCGCCGCGCTGGATGATCCACGATTTGCCAGCATGACTCTTGGTGAATACGCAAAGCTGCGCGGTTATGGCAAAGACTTTCTTGATCTTTACATTGTCCCGATGGGCTCCGCAGTATGGTCCACACCTCCGGAACTCATGCTGGAGTTTCCTGCGCAGACGCTCATGCGCTTCTGGCATAATCACGGCTTCCTCGGGATGAAGTGCCGGCATCAATGGTGGACGGTGGTGAATGGATCACGCGCCTATGTCAAAAAACTCACCGCGCCGTTTCGTGATCGAATCCGGTTGAACGCCCCAGTAGAGCGCGTGGAACGCAGAGACGGCACCGCCAGTGTTCATCCACGTGGTGCCGCTCCCGAGGTTTACGATAAAGTTATCCTGGCCAGTCATGCCGACCAGTCACTGAAAATGCTGGGTGATCCGACCATACTTGAGCGCGAACTGCTGTCCCCTTTCAAATATCAGGCCAACAAAACCACATTGCATACGGATGACCGCTTCATGCCGCGCACGAAGCGCTGCTGGGCTTCGTGGAATTATCGTCTTGCTCCGCGATCCGACGGCGGCATCCGGCCCAGCACCCATTACTGGATGAACAATCTTCAGGGCCTTCCGGACGCCGTGAATTACTTCGTGAGCTTGAACGCCGATGAAGAAATTGCGCCCGATAAAGTTCTGAGGCGCATTCACTACGAGCATCCCTTGTTTGATATGCCTGCCATCGCCGCGCAGAAGCGCTTGCCTGAACTCAACCGGATCAGCCCGGATCAGACGACCTTTTTCTGCGGCAGTTATTTCCGATACGGCTTTCACGAGGACGCCTTTGGTTCGGCGGTTTCCCTGTGTCGTGACTTGCTGGGGGAGGAGGTCTGGTGATGAAGGGCGCGTCCGCTATTTTCGATTGCATAGTGATGCATCACCGCCTTACGCCGGTGGAGCATCGGTTTCAGTATCGCGTGTTTTATCTCTGGCTTGATCTGGATGCCATTGATGGTCTTGCGAAAAAGCTTTGGTGCTTCAGCCGGAATCGTTTCAATCTTTTTTC
>JAYVZW010000184.1:0-6243 GCA_043783015.1 Verrucomicrobiota bacterium | reverse complement strand
GGGGGTGGGTGCACGGACTGCTGCCGTATCGGGACATTTTCGATAACCACACGCCGCTTTTTCAGTTCTTGTCAGCTCCGCTCCTATGGGTCTTGGGTGATCGGGCGGACGGGCTCATCTGGATGCGTTGGGCAATGGTGGCATTGCAGGTAGTGACACTGATGGCTGTTTTCAAGATTGGGTCTGCGTTGTTCTCAAGACGCACTGGGTTATGGGCAGCGGTGATGACGGGGTATTATCCGCGCTTCTTCCTCATCTCGATGGAGTTCAGGCCGGACGATCTTTGGGTGGCGCTTTGGCTGGTATCACTCTGGCTGATGCTGGCGGGCAAGCTGACTTTGCGCAGGGCGTTTTGGTGCGGGGTGGTGATCGGCGCTACGTTTGCGGTTTCCCTGAAGACCACATTGCTGCTGCTGTCAGTTATGGTTGGAGCGCTGCTCTGCGTGGTCGTCATGCTGGTGGCACGTGAGCCGGTGCCATGGTCTGGGATTCTGCGGAAGGCTGGTGCGGCGCTGGGTGGGATGCTCATTTTTCCCGCAATCGTCTGTCTGGCTTTTGTCACCGCAGGGTTCTGGCGGGAATTCTGCTACGGCACGATCACCCACAACGTGATGCCAGGGATGGGACGGTGGGGGAAAGTTCCCCTGCTTTTGCGATGGTCGTTCCCGCTTTTCATCGTGATGGCCCTGCCCGTGTCCTGGTTGCTGGTGCGGAATGCTTCGTCGAAGGGGATGAGTTTGCGTAGGAGCATGTTCCTGTTTGTGACCGGGAGCGTGGTTACTTTGCTCTACGGCTACTGGCCGCTGATTGAGCGGGAGACGCTGCTCGTTTTCATACCCATGGTGTTGCTGTTAACGGCCGCTGTGATTGTCTGGCCTATGGAGCGGGCGGTGATTTCACGATGGAAGATCTGCCTGCCTCTGACCAGCGTGCTGCCATTCGGACTGGTGGCGTGGTCGTTGATGCAGATCATTAATCAAAATCCACCCGGGAAGGACCGGACCGCTGCTTTCGTTCAGCATGTGGATACCGTTTTGCGCCTGACGAATCCCAACGACTACGTGATGGATGCCAAAGGCGAGAGCATCTACCGCCGCCGCCCTTTTTTCTATGTATTGGAACCGATCACCGAGGCCCGGATACGGGCGGGCTTGATTGCTGACGACATTCCTGAACAAATGGTCTCCAGCCGGACCTGCGTCGCGACACTCAACCGCCTTCAGGGGAAGGATCGGTCCTTCGTGACGGGCAACTACATCCACGTCACCGGAAGTGTCCTGGTGGTGGGGCGATGGATCAAACGGGGACAGGACGCGACTGATTTCCACAATGAGATCGCCACACGCTACACACTCATGGCGAAGCAGGGAACGGTGTCCGGCACAGTTGATGGGCAAGTCTTTAATGGTTCCTTCTATCTAACCCGGGGTCCGCATCAAATCAGGATCACCAAAGCCAAGGGCAAAGTGGCACTGATTTGGGCGCAGGCGGTGGAGCGGGGAGGCTCGCCGTTCGGCGACTTTGATGCTGACATCCATAGCGGGCTTAATGTGGACGACACTTAGAAGGCGCAAGATGGAGACCTGCGTGGAACCTCCACAGAGACTGTGGTTATGCCCCGACTGCCCGTTCACTCACGGTTCGCGTCGGCCCGTCGAATTCATGGGCGCGGCTGGCAAAGAGCGAGAGCACTTGATGGGACACGGCGTTGAGCGTGGTCAGCACGTTGTGGCCGCGTGAGGCCACGGCTTCGAAGCTGAAGAATCTTTGCGGGCCGTTGTTGAGCAGATATTCCATGTATTCCAATGGTGCCGCGTTGGCGGCATCGCGTTTGTTGTATTGCAGCACAGTGGGGATGTGCGCGATGGACTGTCCGTTGATGCGCAGATTGGCCTCAAAATTCTGCCAGGCCTGAATGTTCTCGCGCTGGCGGTCCATCTGGGAGTCGGCTACGAAGACGACGCCGTCAGCTTGCCGCAGCACGAGCTGATAAGTTGCATTGTAAACAATCTGACCCGGAACGGTGTAAAGATGAAAGCGGGTGCGGTAGCCGTTGAGCACGGCGGCATCCACGGCGAGGAAGTCAAAAAAGAGCGTGCGATCCGCAGCGGTGGCCAGAGAAACAAGGTCGCCGCGCGTCTCGGGATCGAGACATTTGTGCACGTGCTGCAAGTTCGTGGTCTTGCCGCCCAGCGGCGTGCCGCAATAGACGATCTTGAAACTGACAGTGCGGTCGGCGTGATGAATGGACGCCATGACGCGTGGCTCAGGCAGGCGGATTGTCGCGCAGCATGGCCGCAAGTTCGCGACCAAGAAGCGTAATTTTTTCCTTGAGCACCGGTTCGCGGCGGAGCGGGTCGTGCAACACGGCGAAGGTGACGGAGCCTTGCAGGCAGAAGGTGGCTTCACCTTGGCCGCTTTGAATGTGGAGCGTCTCGGTGTCTTCGATTCCAGTCAGAGCCGTGAGTGAAGGCAGCATCCGCATTTTCAACGGGGCCTCGCGCAGGAAGCGTTCCGCTTCGCAAGTTTCATCGCCATCGGCAGCAACGACACGGTCATCATGCAAGCACAAGACAGCGGATACGCCGGGAAGCTGCCGGGTCAGCGTGGCAAAGGTGCCTACATCAGGAACATCGGATGTGCCCAGCAGAACCGCCAGCATCAGGCGACGGGTTTCATTGCTGTTGCCCACGGGTTCACTGCGGACGGTGGCACTGCGTGGGGGCAGCGGGGCGACCGTTTTGAATTCGGGGATTCCGGTTGCTTGATTTGCCGGAATGAACACCTCGGGCCTGGCTTCAACTTTATTGTCCTGCGGCACTACTTCAGAGAAGGCCGGTGCTTTTGTTTCAATCGTGAACGATTCTTGTTTGGCAAGCGTGAACAAAGTGGAGGGCACGGCAGCGGTGGGCAAATCGGCCCAGAAGCGCGATTCAGCCTCCTTATTGACCGGAGCCTCTTTCCATTCTGTTTTGGCAGGCGCGGCAAAAGGATCAATGGGCTGAGCAAATGTATTTTCCGTTTCGAGGTTCGACACAAGAGTGTCGGTCTCTGCTTTCAGCGTCGTGTTGCCGGTCAGAGCGTGGAAGACTTCATTAGTAGCCAATTCAACCATTAAGGCGGGGCGGGCTTTCGCAAAGATGCCGCGAACTTCCGGCTCCAGTCCTTCGAGAATGGTCGAGAACGGCACGGTCACACGCCCCGTGGCCAGCTGACCCCGGATCGGATCCACCGGCAAAGAAAAATTCACCCATGAAGGGATATGCTCGGGACTGGTTCCCAAATCATCGGCGGCACAGTTTTTCAATGAAGCGGCCAGACCGAGCTTGATGACTTCGGGTTCGCTGGCCTTGGGCGCCTCTGTTTCTTTGGCAGTCTCAGAAACTTGATCCCGTGCGCCGAGGGTGGGCAATCCCAGGCTTTCAAAAATGGAGGCGTTGCTTTTGCCAAGGAGGGGTTCTGGTTCGGCGGGCGCAGGCAGAGGCTCCGAATTCAAGAATCCACCACCGAATGCGGGGGGCTCTGGTCTTGCCGCTGATGTGGTTGCCAGAGGCGATGCCGATGCCGTTTCTCTGGATTTGGCCAGCGCCTGAATTCGGGCAAACGGATTCGTCAGGGTCGTGGTTACGGGTGAAGCGACAACGGGCGTAACTTCCACGGGTTTTTCACTCTGCGCGGGGATTCCAAATTCTGACCCCATGGCCGGGACGGGCGGGAGCTGGGAAGTGGAAAATTTATCTGCAGGCGGTGCACTGAAAAACGGATTGATATCGGCGGTGGCTCCAAATCCGAATGCGGGCGTTACAGAGGCCGACGGAGCGGGCTGCGGTGGTGAGGCGGGCGTCGCCGAAAAGAATCCTCCAGATGCATCAATTGCAGGATCGATTTTGGAGGGGACAGGCGCACCGAATTTTGGGGACTCTAATTTGGCCGGTTCGTCTGTTGCGGCTACCTGCCCAAAAAAGCCTTCCACATTTTTTTGCTGGAGTGCCGGTGGCTGCAAGTGAGCACCCCCTTGCGAATCATCTTTTTTATTTTCAGTGATCACAGGTGAATGGGAGACGCCAGCAGGAGAGAAGGGGTTTGGCGAATCTCCGAACCCGAATGCAGGATGGGCATGAGACGCGCTGACCGATGGAGGTGCACCAAAGGGAGAAACTTCAGGAGTATGCGCTTCCAGAGGAGGAGCTTGCGCGATGGTGAACGGGCTGCTGGGTGTCATCGCTGGGGCAGCGAAGAAGGGATTGGCGGACAACGGATTGTTCTCAGCTTGCAGCGCGGTAGAACCCTGCAAAGCGTCCGGTATTGCTTCGACATGTTGCGATGTGGCTATGCCGAACGGGGATGGCTGATAGATGGGCTCTACGGGTGTCGCGGCGGCGGGAGTATTCGCACCCATGCCGAATGGCGACACGGGTGATTGCTGGGCGGCTGCGAGATGCGCTCCAAAACCAAAGGGGTTGGCGTTCGTTGGCAAGGCCGGTGCCGCGACGTTCCCTGGCGGGTCGCTGGGATCGGATTGATGTGCTCTCGCTTGCAGAAGTTGTAAAATTTTTCCTGGAGGTAGCGGCACTTCTCGCGGGTCATGCGGACTGACCGGCATTTGAAACATTTCAGGACAGGCTTTATACAGTTCGAAGATCGAAACCAATGCCCGGCCACTTCGTTGCACGTTTTGCAGCACAGCTTCTGGCAACGCAATTGTTTGCAGTGGTGACAGATCTGGATTTTTCGACACGTCCGCAGGGAGTCGGGGGAGGATATCGCCGACCGTGAGTCCGGCTGATGCGCCCGCGTCCGCAGGCGTGAATGGATTGAATGGCGCCGCTTGAACAGGCTGGCCGAGCTGTTCGGCGCTATTATGCGTTTTGAATAACAAAGAGTTGGCAAAAGGACTCTCCCCGGTTCCGGGTGCTATTTGGAAAGGACTCGCGGGAACATTCATGTTAACTGGCGGCTGCATGGTTCTTACCGGTGCTTCAGCAGTTCCATGACCGGAACCACCTTTACCGAAAAAGCTGCGAAAAGAAAAACCCATGATGAGGAGATATCGACAAAGCCTAATCACATATATTTACCATAAAAAAACGGTAAATTAAGAATGTAACTATTAAGAGACAATAAATATCAATGCAAACGAAGGCAAGAAAAAAATTCTTGCAATGTCATTCTCGTTTTTGCGCATCAACTCCGCCATTACATAATCGAAAACCTTTTACGCAAATACTTTGCTTCATAAAGTCAAGTGGCCCAAGGCCAACAGCCCGTAGTAAGTATATTCGCAATCAAGATGATCGTCGGCCCAGTGACCGTGAAAGCCGCCTTCGGCCGACCAGAGTGAGTCCACAAAATCGAGGCACGATTCACGCGCGCCAGCATAAGAAACCTCCATGCTGTCCAGCGCATGCAGCGCGACCGCCGTGCTGAGCAAATCCGGCAGCGGCGCCCGCGGTGTGGCGAGAAATCCCCCGCTGGGATGAATTTGTCGCAACAACCATTCGCCCGTTGCCGCATTCAACTTGTGACCCAGAAAACGACAAAGCGTGACTGCTGCGCCGGTTGCGGTCGTGCTGCCTTCGGTAATGCCGGGCTCATTGGCAAATGATCCGTCCGGCAACTGCAATGCCAGCAATGAATTTAGTAATCGCTCTGGCTCAGGCAAGGTCATGCCTAAATCCGTATGCGCGCCCCAAGCCAGCAACGCACCGTAGGCCGAGCCGCGCGCTTTGCCGGGAGCTCCATGAAAGCCGCCGTCCGCCGTGCGATATTCCTGCAAGCGTGATGCAATGGCGGATTTTTCGGCGCTGGAAAAAATTTCTCCGTCCACTCCGGCCGCAGCCCGCGCCATTGAACACAGATGGACAAAATCCAGCTGGTCCGCCTTGCCTTTACGCAGAAACGCTGAGAGCCGTTCGCGCGGCAGCTCCAGTTGCAAGGCTAGCATCGCCTCCACGCCAAAAACCGTGTAATAAAAATCGGCACGGCCTTCTCGATCAACGAAACCTCCTTCGTCTGATAACTGGCTCCGCAGAAATGCAGCAACGAGTTCGGACGATTCACCGAGAAGTTTCGGCGCCAGGCGAGCGACTTGGAGCATTTCGAGCCGGAAACTGGCGGGGGCGGACATCTTGGCCCTAGCGTCGAGCAGCCTTTTTTTTCTTGGCGACTGGAACGCGCTTCTTCGCAGTCTTCGCCGGCTTTTTACGAATATCAGCCAGCTTTTTCTTGAGGCGCTTCATCTCA
>JAYVZW010000183.1:0-6273 GCA_043783015.1 Verrucomicrobiota bacterium | reverse complement strand
TCAGCTACATGCTTTTCACCGAGGAGTGTGATTTCACTTGCGCCCTCGCGCAGGATGGAACGTTGGAATTTAGCTGCGGCATCCCGTGATTCGCGCCGAGTATGGCCAAGGTTTTTCGAAGGGCCTTCTCTGAGGAGACTTTTGGCTGTGACAAGCGCCGCTTGAGCGTTTCGCCTGGAGGTAGTATTCGGATCGCCATGACGGGCTAAAATAGACTCTCGGGCTTTCTTTGCAAGTTCTGACATGCCGGTAATGGAAGGTTGATGCTGGAAGGGGACTTGTCTATGACAGACAACGGAGAGTGATCGCTGCTGGCGACGAAATTCTTTATAATTCACTTCCGGCCTGGAAGCTTGCGGCCTGCGGCAGGAGCTTCGCGTCATTCGCCTGCGCCCCACGAACTCCGCTTTTGAAATTCTCGACAACAGTGATCTCCAAATCAGCTTCGACCTGCCCCAAAGGAATTTATGCTACGACGCTGTTGCGCGAGATCGTTGAGCTGGGGCGCTAAAGCCCCCCAAGTGCGTCGCGCGCGTTTCAGTTAGCTGCTCAGGTTGCACGATCTGTCAAGATTTGAACCCTGACCCCGACCCCGACCCCTGACCCCAACCCCGACCCCATGACCCCGACCCCATGAAAAGCCAGACGTGATACTTGGTGAGTTCAGTGTGCATGATTCCTGCATCGTCACCGTGACTTCCGTTGTCGCGCCTTTGTGGCGCCACTTTGCGTCTTGGCACATCGGTCTCGAACGCTATGTTTCGTCACCATGCAGTCACGCGCCCCCCTCCGAAAACACCTCCGACAGGCTTGGATCTACGCCATCAAGACCTATTCCAGGGCACTGATCAACTCCGAGCGCGGACTACAGGTTTATTTTTGCGCCAAGCTTCTGGCAATTTTCCGAAAGGAAGGATATGCGCGGCGCATCTTCGTCGAGCCCAGAATTTCTGGAGACAAGGGCAAGCATCGCTATCCCGACGTCGTAATCTGCAATAGGCGGCAAATCATCGCCGTGGTGGAGCTCAAATACCAACCGCGCGTTCCAGCGGTGCGGGGCGAATACCAGAAAGACCTCGACACCCTGTGCTGGATTCAGGAGAGGACGGAAGGCGTGGCCATATCAAATGATCGCTATCTCGGTCCATCGGGACAGCTCCGAACCTATTCCGTGGCCAAGGATGCCTTGTTTTGTTGGGCGGGGGTGTATCGGGCATCTCGGTTCGATATTGCATGCCATGCTCCCCGAAAATTGACGGACCAGCTTTTGGTCCTGCACGCAATAACCGACGATGATCGGGAGCCGGATGTTCTCGCGGAATTCCGCAGACACCAGCAGGATTGAGCGAGTGCCAGCAATCACGCGAATAGATTACGAACCCAAGGAATAACTTCCGGACACTTGGCCGTATCAATCACGAACTCCTGCCCCTTCGATACGGTTTGCAGATGGTTTCCTTCTTCTCGGGAGCTCCATCTTTTTTTGTCACCGTGATAGGTGAAACTTAAGGGGCTAAAACAGTTCGGCAACAGCCATACGCTACGAAGAGTTTGGCCTGGAGCAGTCAGACAGCGTTTGTTGGAGAACTTCCGGAAGACCCCTCCACCCGCAACACTCTTGTGCAATCCGATTCCATCTAGCTTTTCGGACGCGATATAGACTTTATTGTTCTTCCATTCGTTCGCGTAGTGAGCGTGATACTGAGCCCACTCAGGCGCAGTCGCCTTCCCGCGCGGACCTGCATCACAAACTGCGCCGATCTGAAGCCAGCCAAAAATCACGTGGCGATCGGGCGCGCCAGGAATGAAAGTGTAGCCTTCCTTGAGAAGCTCAACCTCCCGAAACCAACCATAAAATAAAAACAGATCGCCTTTAGTGACTTCTTGATTTGCGAGATGACTTTGTGCGGCCTCGGACTGTCCAAATATGGGCAGCCAGCCATGTCGCCGTGGCAGTGCATCGGAGTCAAGATCGGGATCAAGATGAGCTTTGCTCGTTGCATTACGTCTATAGCGAGGCTGGCGGAATCGGGTAAGATCTGTGACGAGCGGTCCAAGTGTGTCGATGTCAATAGCAGTGCTGATCTCGCCGTAGGGAATAGAACCCGCTTCATCCGATGGGATGGGCAATGAAACCATTGAACCATCAGAAAAAATCGGACTTGCAACTTGGCCGTATTTCTCGCTCGAATCGAAGCCCTTGCGACTAAAAATGATTTTCATTCAGGAAATCGGATGGTGAAGCAGGTCTTTCTGGAAAACTCCGGCATGGCAAAGTGGGCACGCCTTCCCTAGTAGATCGATTAAAGCGCTGAGTGTTTTTGACGAGCACTTCGGGCAGTGGTCGGTTTTCTGCTGGGAGTCGACATTAAACAATTCACCGCACGACAGGCACATGTGCGGCACGTCGTTTCCAACGCAGCGGGCGAGATTTTCGTGATCGGGGTGATACACATAACGTTTCTGCTCACGCGAATCGATGTAATACGGATTCCCGTCCGACCACGCCTTGATGCATTTTCCACATCCACTGCATACGAACATCAAGCCTTCTGCCATGTTGCTAGTGTGCTGTAACAGCCGCAGCTTTTGTCAAAAGTGTCAAAAGGGTCCTAGTTTTCGTGCATTTTGCATAGTTTTTCATAGGCATTCCTCTGCTTTGATTCCTTCAGCACCTGCCCGGCGGTGCGTCCGATTTCGCCAGCATGGCACCTCTACAGCCGTTGCGCAATCCACGGCTGCTCACCGCCGTGCGCTCCCGCAGCACGCTGGCTTGCTCCGGCAGGGGACCACGTTCTCCATTGCATGTTGCAGCCGCTGCCGCGCCTCCTGCTCCCTGTGCTCCCGCACTGCGGAACCACTCACGCTCTCAGTGTTTGTCAGTCACACTGAACGAGGCGATAGAATCCGCATTATCAGCGCCCGGCGGGCAAGCCGACGCGAGCGAATGAACTATGAAACAACCACGTGACAAGAAAGCCGCCGAGGAACAACGCCCGGAATATGATTTCTCCGGCGGATTCCGTGGCAAGCATGCCCTGCGCTATGTTCAGGGCACGAATGTCGTTATGCTCGAAGCAGACGTGGCCAAGGCGTTTCCGAATGCCGAGGCAGTCAATGAATCGCTGCGGGCGTTGGCGGGCATCATCCGCCGTCGGGCCAAGATTGTGGGCGCGAAGTAGAATGGCCGGGTTATGGGCAGGATGCCCGCGCTCCCTTGGGGAAATAAAACGGGCGGACCTTTCGGCCCGCCCATTCTTTGATTATTGCGATGAGGTGATCCGTCCGATCAGGCTTGCGGCGCTTCGCCGGTTTCCTTGAGCACGGCTTTGCGGCTCATCTTCACGCGGCCTTTGTCATCGACGCCAATGCACTTGGCGGTCACGACATCGCCGACCTTGACCACGTCTTCCACCATGTTCACGCGGAATTCCGCGAGCTCGCTGATGTGGATGAGGCCGTCTTTCTTGCCACCGAGGGAAATGAACGCGCCGAAGTTCGTCGTGCTGACGATGCGCCCAGTGTAGTTCCGTCCGACTTCGACTTCGCCGACGGTGTTGTTGACGAGCTCGAGGGCGCGTTGCAGCGCTTCGTTGGAACTGGCGTAGATGAGGACAGTGCCGTCATCCTGAATGCTGATGTCCGCGCCGGATTCGGCCTGGATGGCTTTGATGTTCTTGCCGCCAGGTCCGATGAGTTCGCCAATCTTGTCAGGATTGATCTTGGTCTTCTCAATGCGGGGGGCGAACTGGCTGAGCGGTTTCGGCGCGGAGATGGCGGCGTTCATCACTTTGAGGATGTCCGTGCGGCCGATTTTGGCTTTGGCAATGGCTTCGTTGAGGAGGCTGAGGGGGATGCCGGGGAGCTTGAGGTCAAGCTGATAGCCGGTAACGCCGAGGTCGGTGCCGCAGAGTTTGAAGTCCATGTCGCCGAAGTGGTCTTCGCTGCCGAGGATGTCGAGCATGGTGAGATAGCGGCTCATCTTGTCATTGGAATCGAACTCGGAGACGAGGCCGACGCTGATGCCTGCGACGGGGCGCTTGAGCGGCACGCCGGCATCGAGCAAGGCCATGACGCCGGAGCAAACGGAGGCCATGGAGGTGGAGCCGTTGGATTCCATGACTTCGCTGCTGACGCGGATGGCGTAAGGGAAATCTTCTGCGGATGGGATGACTGGCTCGACAGAACGCTCGGCCAATGCCCCGTGTCCGATCTCGCGACGGTTCTGTCCACCGAAGCGGCCGGTTTCGCCGACGCTGAAGGGAGGGAAGTTGTAATGAAGGATGAAGCGCTTGGTGTCGGTGCCGCCAGCGTAGGTGTCCATGTCCTGGGCTTCGTCGAGCGGGGCGAGGGTGGCGAGCGCCACGGCCTGCGTTTCACCGCGGGAGAAAAGCGCCGAGCCATGCGCGCGGGGCAGCAAGGCGATTTCGCCAGTAAGCTCGCGGAGATCGTCAAGGCCGCGACCGTCGCAGCGATGCTTTTTGTCGAGGATGCTGATGCGGAAAACTTTCTTTTGCATGTAGTCGAAGGCCTGGCTGACTTCGAAGTTGCCGGCTTCAGGGAACTTGGCTTTGATGGCGGTTTCGACTTCATCGCGCAGAGCTCCGACGGCTTTGCCACGAGCGACTTTGCTGGGCTGGTAGAGCGCGCCTTCGATGCGGCTGCCGGCGACTTCGTAGGCGACCTCGAGCAGCTCATCTTTGACGAGCATCAGAGGGACGACACGCTTGGGCTTGGCGGCCAGCGAGGCGAGTTTTTCCTGGGCGGCAACGAGCACCTGCACTTGTTCCTGGGCGAAGGCGAGCGCGTTGATGAAATCAGCTTCAGGCAATTCTTTGGCGGCACCTTCGATCATGATGACGTCGGTTTTGTTGCCGACATAGACGAGGTCGAGGTCGCTCTTCTCGCGCTGGGCGTGGGTGGGATTGACGATGAACTGGCCGTTGACGCGACCGACGCGAACCGCGCCGATAGGGCCGGCGAAGGGAATGTCGGAGACGCAAAGCGCGGCGGAAGCGCCGTTCATGGCGAGGATGTCGGAATCATTATCGCCGTCGGCGCTCATCAGGAGGGCGACGATTTGGGTATCGAAAAGATAACCCTTCGGGAACAGCGGACGCAATGGACGGTCAGTCATGCGGCAGGTGAGGATTTCCTTTTCCGTGGGGCGACCTTCGCGTTTGAAGTAACCACCGGGGAACTTGCCAGCGGCAGCGGCCTTTTCTTTATATTCGACGGAGAGAGGGAACCAGTCCTGGCCTTCCTTGATCTTGGTCGCGGAAACGGCAGTGACGATGACGATGGTGTCGCCGAGGCGGACGGTGACGGCGCCGTCAGCGAGTTTCGCGAGTTTGCCGGTTTCGATGGTGATGTCTCCGTTGGGGAGAGCTGCGGTGATAGTATGAATGGACATGATATTGAGATATTGATTTGGTTGGTATTGTAATGACCGCCTCGGCGCGCCTTTATTGATGGCGCAGATGAGAGGACGGGGTTCGCCACGAAGGGCGGGATGCTGGGTCTGACGGGGGAGACAATCCGGGGCAGATCGTGTCTGCGGGACGTCGCGAAAAGCACTGGCGTTATGCCCGTGCCTTCTTGTGCAAAAGGCGGAAACTCGTGCGAGTCCCGCCTTTCCCGGCAAATTTAGCGGCGCAGTTTAAGCCCTTTAAGCAGGCCTTGATAGCGCGGCTCCTCTGTGTCTTTCAAGTAGTCGAGGAGCTTCCGGCGGCGCGCGACCATCTTGATGAGGCCGCGGCGCGAGTGGTTGTCTTTCAGGTTCTTCTCCAGATGGCCGGAGAGATGGTTGATGCGGTTGGTCAGGCGCACGACTTGCACGTCGGCGCTGCCTGTGTCCTTCTCATGAATTTGGAAGGATTTCGGGTCTGTGATTGCGGTTTCGCTCATGGTTCGTTCTGT
Source organism: Verrucomicrobiota bacterium (assembly GCA_043783015.1). GTDB lineage: Bacteria > Verrucomicrobiota > Verrucomicrobiia > Verrucomicrobiales > Verrucomicrobiaceae > VFKE01. The sequence goes on along the minus strand of JAYVZW010000183.1, from coordinate 354 downwards.
CTTTTGCCGCCTCCCTGGCGGCGAGGTTTTCCTGTTTTGGAGAGGGAAAGAAAGCACGGTTCCGAATTGTGGCAAGAAAACTTTTGCGGGTATTCGGGGCTTTTTTGCGAACCCGGCATCCAACCGGCTTTCAATGCGTTGCCATAAAGCTGAAGGTTTTTATTTTGACAGTCGGACAGATTGTCAGTAATGCTGACGATTTTTCTGGGGCGATGTCTTCGACACCCTGCAAATCTGCCTCGGTTCGCTTTATGTGAACGACTTCAACCGCTTCGGCAAAGTCTATCAGGTCACCGCGCAGGCGGATGCAAAATTCCGTCTGCGAGCCGAGGACATCACGCGATTGAAAGTGCG
>JAYVZW010000182.1:0-6293 GCA_043783015.1 Verrucomicrobiota bacterium | reverse complement strand
TTTTGCCCTCTACACCGACCCAATCACCGATGTCGAGCAGATGCGTGAAGGTATGAAAGACTTCATCTCCCACATCTTTCTTGCTGAGATAGCACTGGATGCGCCCGGTGATGTCGCTCAGATCAAAGAAGACGCTCTTGCCCATGTCGCGTCGCGCCGTGATGCGGCCCGCGATTTTCACTTCGAGTTCGGGCGCGAATGTCGCGCGCAAGGCGCCGGGCTGATGGGTGGTGTCGAAGCGCGCGCCAAAAGGCTCGATGCCGCGCTCACGCAGACCATCTAGTTTTTCGCGGCGCAGGCGCAGCAGATCGGATTCGGACTGGACTTGTTCTTCCATGGTAAAAGGAGGGTGGCCGCAAATGCGGAGCGCATTTGTAGGCGATGCCCGGCGCTTTGCCACTCCAAACTGATGACTGGAAAAAGTTGGAGATTGTCAGCAACCATGACAAAATTTCTGATAATCTTCCTTCTCATATGGCATAAGTTTTGCAGGTAAACATCGATATTAAATATAATTTTCGATTGTGCATGAAGTTATGCTCCCTTTTAAGTTTACGGTCATACCGTAAAAGTGCGTCGGGTTGATCGCCATTAGCGGCCAGGGTCATCCATTGATGACTCCGCTCCTCGCGGCGGTCTGCGTCATCGGTTTCATACTAGCCCCGGTCATGAACAGTGCCGCAACTGCGACGACAATTGCATCAGACAACATTCCGCTCTTTGACCCCGCGAATTACACTGTGGAACAGTTAAACTTCAACTCCCTCAACGACGGCATACCGGATGTGTGGAAGCTCCACTACGGTCTAAGCGTCATCGATCCCTCCGTAGCCAGTGCCGACTACACCGGCTCCGGCATCATGAATGCGGAGAAATATCAGTTGAACCTGCATCCCCTCGAACCAGCCCCAACACCTGAGCTGGCAAAGACAGTGAAAGCACCTGCACCAAAGATTTCCAGCACTGCTGTCAAAGGCGCTGTTGCCGCCAACCCGCCGTCCAACCCCAGGCTCCTCAGCAATGATTTTCTTCATTACTATGGTTATTTGGGGTTCACTCACCTAAAAAGCAAGGCTGGTTACTACCCGCTCAGTTTTTACTACAACTGGGTAAGGGAGATTGGCGGCTGGACCGCCTTCCAAGGAACCGGAGTGGAAGTCTGGCGTCCTTTCAAGGAAATTCAACAAGTCAGAGGTGTAAAGCGTGAGCTAAACGGGGAACAGTTCGTGGAACTGAACGCCCGCAAAGGCAATTACGGCATCAAACAGAAAATTACTGACGCCAAGGCCGGGGCATATATTTTGACGTGGCGTGACACGGGCAGGAAAGATTCGAGCATCCCGCCCAAGACCCTGAACAGCCCCTACAAGGTTTATGTCTATGCCAAGAAGCCCGTTGATGATCAGAAGGGCAATGCTGGCAAACGTGAAGGGAGCATCGAAGTGTTCACTTCAAAAGAATATCAAGGCCCTGACGCATGGCAGAATGAGCTTGTGGTCTTCTCAGTCACTGAGGATGTTTTCAAGACGCATCCGAACATCTGGATCGCTTTTGTCCCAACGAATACAATGTCTACCTATGGTGCGCTTGTTGACAAAATATGTCTCGCGCCGGTAGAAGTAGTCCAACCGAAGCTGGATACTCAGACAGGTTATATTGAGAGGGATGCTCTAGGCAAAGATGTTTTGGAGGCGGTAACCGAGGTGCGTTTTTGCAGATGGCAGGATGCGTTTTACGCATCCTTCGTCACGCCAAAGACAGATTTTATTGATAAGGACAAAGATCGATTTGTTATCCGCATACCGGCGTCCATCTTCCCGATCCAGAACAAAATTACGGCGCAAGTGGCAACCAAAAGACCACAAATAGCAATTGACAAAGCAGATACCGTTGAAAATAGCGCTACTCCCGAAGAATTCACGAGAACAGGTGATTATTTTGAGTCAAAACCCATGATTTTGGTTCCCGACGAAGAAGATACTGTTTTGGACTCAGTAACGCCAGGTGATCCTACTAGCAATGATCGAAAGCTCATGGCTACACCTGGTGGAAAGATCGAAGTTAGTCTTTCATTTCAAGGGTCTCCAAAATTTACCTTGGACATCAAACCCTACACTCAAAAAATTATCGTTGAAACCTATGTGGTTCACAGTCCGTCAGTCATTGGGCAATTGCCGCCGTATATGACTACTGAAATCGAAAAACAAATGTCGCGTGCCAAAGCAGTCTTCAAGCAGGTTCATGTCAAAGTGGAGCACCGAGGCCCCTACAATTGTGACATTGGAGACGTGTTAATGAGAGAAGTTTTGAAGAACCGTGGAGATGGCCAGAACATTTTCTTGGTTCACAATCCTAGCGGCAAGTCTCTCCATGATGAAGGCAAGCAAGTGTTCGATAAGATTCTCGGCCTGTCAGGTGCAAATGCCGCTTCCAAGGTGGTTCGAATCGTTTTCTTCCCATGTGTGGGCATTGATTATGATCGCAATATTCTTGGTATTACTGTTCGCAGTGACTTGGGCCAAACTCTCTTCGGTAAGTATGAAGGATTTATTGCGATCCAAACAAGGGTCACAAATTACTGGCGGATCGCAGCCCATGAGATTGGACACACGATTAATCTTGAACACCGCCCGAGAGCTAATGTGGATCGGTGCATGTTGATGATTCCAATCGAAGATGAAACGAACTACGGAAGCATGATTGATGAATACGAAGTAAAGCGATTCCACCCTTTCGACCTTGACAAAATTGATGGTGTTATTCGCTCCCCTTTCTTACAAAAAAAATAGTCTTTACATGAAACTTTGCAGGACAGCGTTGATTGTTTTTGTGGCATTGAATTATTCGCTTCGTGCGGCCAGCCCGGAGTTCGACCGTGCGTTCCTAGATGCCATCGATAAACTCGAGGCTGAACGAGGCAGTCACAAACCCGGTTCCATTGTGCCCGGTTTGGTTGAAGGTCTTCTAAAAAAAGGCAGCAAACATGATGTCATCGAGGCTATTGCCAAGTTCTTGCGTGACACATCAAAAAAACGTCAATGGACACAGGCGTTGAACCTCGAGCTCACACTAGATCCCCTGACTGATCGCACTCTCATAGTGAAAGCCATGCGAGATAACTTGCCTGAAATTTTCAAGATTGGCTCGCCGAGAACACTTCTCACAGTTACCACATCCTACCTTTTCGACTACGGGACTCCAGAGGATGTAGAGCGGGTGAAGAACTATCTCCCCGAGGTTCGAGCCAATGATCCCGCCGCCGCTCAACAAATCGAGCTTACCTTACAGATTTCCGAGGGAAGCAAAAAACTTCGTGAACAAGACAAAAAAAATGACAGCCAAGCTCCAGCCGAGTCGGTCCAATCGTCTCAGTCTATTCCTGATCTCCCGCCGCAAGCTAAACATGACAACACAGAGAAACATCCTACTAAGCAATCAGAATCGTCTCAGTCAGATAGCAAGTCATGGTTAGTGTGGCTGGTCTTGAGTATTGCCGCAGCCGTTGCTGGGATCGGGCTGTTCATTCGCAACACAAAGTCGTGAACTACCTAGAGATGCGCCGTGTTTCCAGCGATATGCGTTTGCAACGTCAGACAAGATGCGAAGATTGACGAAATTCTATCTATACATGACAAAGAATTACATCTTGGAAAATATTAATTTTATTCCACTATGCTACGTTGATTCATAGCACTTCACGCGATCAACTGATTGCCGCCGGTTCGTCCGAACCTTTTTTGCCGGGATTCTTTTTGTTGCGACGGGGAAGCTCCACATCCTGGAGAATACGATCCTCGACCATGGGTTTGGTCCCGGCATCCGGCTCCGGTTTTTTTTCGGTGTAAGGGCGCTGTTTTTTGTAGAGGCTCAGCCGGTCCAGCAGTTCCTTCTCCAGTTTGACGCGTTCCTCCGGCGTGATCGTCTTAGATTTATCCTCGGAAAAACGCACGATGGCCTTCTGTTCAGTCTGAATCGCTTCGCCAAATTTACCAGAACGCGCGAGCGTGGCTGCAAGGGTGTCGATAGCCTCGTAACGGTTGTCGCTCAGTTTCCCCGCAGCAGAGCGCGCGAATTCCAGGGCGGTTTCGGGATCGTGAAAACTTTCGTCCGGGCAAGTGGCGAGGAACCATGCCAGGTCGTTGTGCGCCCAAGGGTCGTCCGAGCGCGCGGCGAGACTATACCAAGCTTCCGCGCGGTGGTAATCCAGCGGCACGCCCGAGCCAGTGTAGTAGAGATAGGCCAGACGCGTCATGGCCGCGACCAGCCCCTGCTGCGCGGCTTTTAAATACCAAGAGGCGGCCTCGTGCGTTTTTTTCTCGGTGCCGACAGCGTGTTCCAGCTTCCAGCCGTATGCTGCCTGAGCCGGGGCAAAATCTTGCTGTGCTGCGCGTGACACCCATGAGAAGGCTTGCTTCTCGTCTTTCTCCACGCCCTTGCCCATGTCATAGCAATCGGCCAGATTTAACTGGGCCAGCGCGAATCCGAACTTGGCCGATTTTTCATACCACTCGAAGGCCTTTTTTGGATCTTTCGGCAAGCCCACGCCTTCCTCCGACATGCTTCCGAGGGCATTCATGGCGGGGAGACTTTGCTGTGCCGCAGCTTTCTTCAGCCATTCCGCGGCTTGTTTTTCATCCTTGTCCAAACCCTCGCCACTCAGAAGCCGGATGCCGAGTTCGAACTGCGCCTCAGCACTGCCCCGCTCGGCAAGTTGCGTCAAGGCGACAGGATCCACCTTGCCTCCGGCGACCTCATCTTGATCCTGCGCCCGGAGCACGGACGCTAATATGAATACCGCGCCAAACAAACCTGACAGGATTTTAGTCTGCTTCATGGAGACATACTGTAGCGGGAAACCGGCCAATTGGAATCACGATTTTACACAAATGGAAGCATGGCATCATTTGCGTGATCGTCTCTGCGAGGTAAGCATGACGGCTCCGGATATCCCCCATGAAATTCCTTTCCCCTAAAATCGCGGGCCTCGCATTGCTGTCCGGTGCGCTGTCAGTGATTCTATATTGGCGGCTGAATCCAACCCGAAACTACACGCCGGTTCCGGTGGCCGGCAAAACAGTTCCGGCGGGCACACTCGAACCTGAATCGTCCGTCTTTCCTCAATACGCCGGGGCCGCAAGCTGTCGCGATTGCCATGCGAAAGAGTTTGCCTCCTGGGCGGGATCGAATCACGGCATGGCTGAGCGCGCGATAGATCCGGCATTAGATCACGCGGCGTTCCATCCCGCGCACAGCATTGTTCATGCAACGCAAAAATCCGAGTCACAGCTGCGCGGCGGGCGTTGCGAAATGATCACCGCAGGACTGTCCGGTTCGGCAGAAACTTTCACCGTGGATCGCGTCATCGGCCACGATCCGCTGCGGCAGTTTCTCATCGGCGCGCCTGGCGGCAGATTTCAGACCCTGGAGCTAAGCTGGGATCCGAAGAAGAAAGAATGGTTCGATGTTTATGGCAACGAAGACCGCAAGCCAGGCGAATGGGGCCATTGGACGGGGCGCGGCATGAACTGGAACGCGATGTGCGCTACCTGTCACAACACGCGGTTGAGGAAAAATTATGATGCGCAAAGCGACTCGTTCCAGACCCGGATGGCGGAACGCAGCGTGAGTTGTGAATCCTGTCACGGCCCGATGAAATCGCATGACGAATGGCAGAAGCTGAATCGCGGCGTGAAGAATGATCCCACGATCAATCGGCTCACGCGCGATCAAATGCTCGACACCTGTGGCGGCTGTCATGCGCGACGCGGGGAACTCACGGGAGACTTCAAGCCGGGTGATTCATTTTTTGATCACTACTCGCTCACCATTGTGGATGGCAGCGATACTTTTCATCCCGACGGCCAGGTGCGCGAGGAAGACTATGAGTTCACTTCATTCCTCAGCAGCAAGATGCACACGCAGGGCGTGCGCTGCATGGACTGCCATGACCCACACAGCGCGAAGACCATCGCCACCGGTGATGCACTGTGCATGAGATGCCATGTGGGCAACGTGCCCGCCTTCCCGAAGGCTCCGGTCATTATTCCCGCCGCGCACACTTTTCACAAAGAAGGCAGCGCCGGGGCGCAATGCATCAGTTGCCACATGCCAGTGACGAATTTTATGCAGCGCCATTCGCGGCACGATCATGGCTTTACCATTCCCGATCCGCTGCTGACCAAGCAGTTCGGCACGCCCAATGCCTGCAACCGCTGCCACGCAGACAAGGACGCGGACTGGGCACTGAATTTCACGAAGCAATGGTATGGCGACAAAATGGAACGCCCCACGCG
>JAYVZW010000181.1:0-2079 GCA_043783015.1 Verrucomicrobiota bacterium | reverse complement strand
GCCCTTAGCCTTTGGGGCGGCGATTGGCGAGCGCCATGCACCGCGGCGAGTGCGGCAGGTGAGGAGGAAATAGTCCATGCCCATCTTTGAGCGCCCCCCGATCGAAACCCTCGCCCCAGGCAAGGATAGGTGGACTCCGCTCTACTTGGAACATGGGCGATTGGAGGTGGATGACTCGTCGGTGAAGTGGATCAGTGCGCAGAAGCTCGTATGTCGCATCCCGGTGGCGACAGTCTCAGCGCTGATTCTCGGCCCTGGCACCACGTTGACCCATGCGGCGATCAAAGCCTGTGCGGACAGCAACACGCCGGTATTTTGGATGGGCGAGGAGGGTCTGCGCTTTTACAGCTACGGCATCCAGCCGAACCATGACAATAGCATGGCGCGGATGCATGCGGAAGCTTGGGCTAGCAAGAAGCGACGGGAAGACATCGCGCGGAAGATGTTCTTATTTCGATTCGAGGAAGTCGAAGTCAGCACCTCCACGATCCAGCAACTTCGCGGCATGGAGGGGCGGCGGGTGAAATTCACTTATGAACGTCTGGGCTTGGAATACGGGGTGACGTGGAAAGGGCGGGGTTACAAGCTGGACAAGTGGAATCTGGCGGATGATATCAACAAGGCGCTCTCCGCGACGAACGCGAGCCTCTACGCGTTGACCTCGGCGGTGTGTCTGAGCATGGGCTTCATCCCGCAACTCGGCTTTGTGCATGAAGCGGGGACTCTGCCCTTTATTTACGATGTGGCAGACCTCTACAAACACGAGACGAGCTGGCCCGCTGCCTTTCAAGCCATCCGCCAAGACCCGAAGGACGACGGGACGCTTGCGCGGCAATTTCTCAAGGACCGCGTGGAGCAGACGAAGATGCTGCAAAGAATGCCCCGTGACTTGACAAAACTCTTTGAGGAAAAGACATGACTGTCATATTGGCTAACGATACCCCTGACGCGATCCGTGGGATGTTGAAGCGGTGGTTTATCGAACCGAAGCCGAATGTATTTGTTGGAACACTGAACTCACGGACACATGCGAAGGTGATGGACTACATCACGCGCAACAGCCCAAAGGAGTTTGGGATGCTGTTCATTTCCAGTCAACCGAACTGCCAAGGGTATCAGATCGAACGCATCGGTCCATGTGGGTGCGCCGGACGGAAGCCGGAGGTGGTCAGCGGTGTTGCATTGGTTGCAGAAAATTGGATTGAAGACGACATGATGTCCTTCTGAGAGAGGGAGTGAACGATTTTTCTGGCGATTATCAGCGTAATGCATTCAATCAAATAGAGTTCTCCCCACGCACGTGGGGATGGTCCGGATCGAATCAATCCCTCGCTCGACCTCTGCGAGTTCTCCCCACGCACGTGGGGATGGTCCGCTATCGCTCGCCCGGAAACTGGTTAAATCGAAGTTCTCCCCACGCACGTGGGGATGGTCCGACCTCCCAATCATTTCCGTTTTACCCCACAGAGTTCTCCCCACGCACGTGGGGATGGTCCGCCCAACGTCGATCTAACCATTACCGACGGGAAGTTCTCCCCACGCACGTGGGGATGGTCCGATGCAGCCGAGCTTAATGTCAGCACGGCGGGGGTTCTCCCCACGCACGTGGGGATGGTCCGGTTGAGGTCTCGCCGATAACCCGCGACAGGGTGTTCTCCCCACGCACGTGGGGATGGTCCGGGAGATCAAGCCTGAATAGTTCCCGCGCCCATGTTCTCCCCACGCACGTGGGGATGGTCCGGCTGGCGAGGTTATCAGCACCGGCCACGGCCAGTTCTCCCCACGCACGTGGGGATGGTCCGCGTATCGTTGCGTCAGGGCATGTCAACTAGTTGTTCTCCCCACGCACGTGGGGATGGTCCGTTCTTCGCCCCGGAGAGAGCGCGCACGTCGAAGTTCTCCCCACGCACGTGGGGATGGTCCGTATTGCAAGGCGAAACTTACCTGCCCCGCCATGTTCTCCCCACGCACGTGGGGATGGTCCGCTGCACAGCTCGCCACTGAATCGCCGGAACAAGTTCTCCCCACGCACGTGGGGATGGTCCGGCATGGCAGGCGCAGGGATTGCGGGAGTGGTGG
>JAYVZW010000180.1:0-6303 GCA_043783015.1 Verrucomicrobiota bacterium | reverse complement strand
GCGCAGCGCTTCATCGTTTCCATCCCGGAGCCACTCTTCAATGCCAACCTCGGCAAGAGCATCAGCACCTATCACGAGCGCTTTCATGTGCTCACCAGCAGCGTGGGAGTGGACAACGATAAGCAGACGGGCCTCAAGCTCGGCAGCGACCAACCCTATGATGCGGAGGCGATGTATGTGGGCTGAACGAAGATCATCCAGTGGCACCGCGCCGCCTGACGGGCCGCAAGCTCGGCAGGTCGGTCACGGTGTCGGCATGGGCAGGGCTACGTCCGGGCATTGCACCAATATCTCAGTGTCCCGAGTGCGCAGCTTGAGCACACGCATTCGGGCCGCCCAGACATACGACGCATCATACATGGTCAGGCCATCCCTGATCGCGATCCTGAAAATAGCTGCGGAGTCCAGTTCCTCAATTGTCCCCTTCACCATCGTCTCGGCATCGACCAGGTGTTCCAGAGCCATCGCTTCATCGAGATTTGTTTGGCTTGATCTGACATTGGTGCGCAGAACATTCCCAAACTCATATCGCCAGAGAGACACGGAGATCCATTCGGAGTCTTTGGCGAGCAGCAGCTTCGCTGCCGCCTGCCGGGCCTCGGTGCCGATGAAGAAATCAACCAAGACAGTGGCATCGACGACGATCATGGCGAACTCGAAGGGTTTGGTTGGTTCAAGCCCGGCCATCTTCGATGGCTGCATCGATCTCCTCGTCCGTCATGAACCTATTCATCTTCGCCCTCGATGCGTCAGTTCTAGCGATGATGTCGGCGATGACCTCCTCACGGCTCGGCTCTTTCGGCAAGGCTTGCTCAAACACCGCCACTGCCTCCTCGTCCACACTGCGATGATGCATCCGCGCCAGACGCGTCAGCGTGGCGTGCAGCTTATCAGGGATGTTGTGCAGAGTGAGCGTTGCCATGACACTATATTGACATTCCTTCGTTAGAATCTCAACTCCATTAACACACCCTCCTGAACCATGGCCTTTGGAATCAAACTCAAAGTCTGGGGCTACTTCGCCTGCTTCACCCTACCGGAGATGAAGGTCGAGCGCGTCAGCTATGACGTGATGACTCCCTCCGGCGCACGCGGCATCATGGAGGCCGTCTACTGGAAGCCGCTTGGCCATGGAGCCGGGACACTCATGTCCCGTGCGCAAGGGCATTATTCTCAGGTTCTCAGATCTCAGTCCTCGACTTTTTTTGAGAAATTTCATAGGGACACCCCGTGGTTGTCCTACCTCTGCGGCTACTATGCACATAAATCGTTCATTTGACTCGATCTGCCATCTAGTCTTGACGTTTTAACCCATACTCTTGAATATCAATTTATGCCCGCTTATGCGCACACCAAAACTGACGCTGCGGGAAAGTCCCTTCCTGAGAGCGAGTGGGAGCCGCTGGAAGATCATCTCCGTGAAGTGGCGGACCTGGCGGCGCAATTCGCCAGCGCCTTCGGAGCGAGTGAATGGGGGCGTCTCGCGGGACGCTGGCATGATCTGGGGAAGTATTCGCGGGAGTTTCAGGAGTATTTGAAGAAGGCCTCCGCACAGTCTGATCCACATGGCGAGGATGTGGCGGGCGCGTTGGGGCGCGTGGATCATTCCACTGCTGGAGCGCAGCACAGCGCAAAGGATGCAAAACTCGGGCCGTTGTTGAGCTACATCATTGCAGGACATCATGCGGGATTGCCAGATGGTATTCCCGAACTTCGCGAGCGCCTGCTCAAAAAGGTCGATGAATGGGAATCCGATTGCCCAGCAGAGATGAATGCGGGCACGGTCCCGAATCCGCCGCTGTCGAATCCACCCGCTGGAGCGCCGCCCGGCGCGTTTCGTCTGGCGTTCTTTCTGCGTATGGTGTTCTCCGCGCTTGTGGACGCGGACTTCCTTTGCACGGAGGCGTTCATGTCGCCGGAGAGAACAGGGCAGCGCTACGAATGGCCTGATGATGTATTGGGAAGGATGGAGGAGGTTTTGGTGCGGCATTTGGATGGTTTTGGTGTGCCGCAGTCACGCGTGGATGTGGAGCGCCTGCATGTGCGTCACGCCTGTGAAACCGCCGCCGGTTTGGAACCTGGATTCTTTGATCTCACCGTGCCTACGGGCGGCGGCAAGACGCTCGCATCGTTGCTCTTTGCGCTGCGCCATGCGCGCAAGCATGGATTGCGCCGCGTCGTCTGTGCCATTCCCTTCACCAGCATCATTGAGCAAAATGCGGACGTGTATCGCGAGGTGTTCAAGGATCTCTCCGCCGAACTCGGTCAGGACATCGTGCTGGAGCATCACTCCAATCTCGTTCCCGAAAGGGAGACGACGCGCAACCGTCTCGCCGCAGAAAACTGGGACGCACCGTTGATTGTGACAACAAATGTGCAGCTCTTTGAATCGCTCTTTGCCTGCCGCACTTCATCATGCCGCAAACTGCACCGTCTCGCGCAATCAGTGAGCGTCTTGGACGAGGCACAGGCACTGCCCGTTCGTCTGTTACGCCCCATTCTGCTGGCGATGCGCTGTCTTGTTCACGACTACCGCGCGTCCATCGTTCTTTGCACCGCCACGCAGCCTGCTTTGGAACAGCGCGAGGGCTTTGATCTCGGCATTCCGCCAGCAATCATCCGGCCGATCATCACAGACCGTGTGCGGTTGTATGACAGCCTGCGCCGCACAAAAGTAGAAGTCATGGGGGCGAAATCCAACGACGACTTGAAGGATCGTGTCCTAGCCGAGAGCGGCGGTTCGCTTGTCGTGGTGAACACGACCAAGGCAGCGCGTGAGTTTTACACCTGCCTGACAGCGGATGGCATGAAGCGCTTTCATCTCTCCGCTCGCATGTGCCCGGAGCATCGCAGCACCGTGTTGAAAGAGGTGAAGCGGTTGCTTGCGGCGAAACAGCCTCTCACGCTCGTCTCCACCCAGCTCATCGAGGCCGGTGTGGACGTTAGCTTCCCCGCCGTGTTTCGTGCCGAGTGCGGTCTCGACTCGCTGGCGCAGGCGGCGGGCCGCTGCAACCGCAATGGCGAGTTGCGTGACGAAATGGGCGCTGAGATTCTCGGTCGCGTCTATGCCTTCGATCATAACGGCTATGCGATTCCCAAACTGCTTGCGGATTTGCGTGATGCTGCTGCCGATGCTGGCCAGATCATGCCGCAGCACATGGATGACTTGCTCGCGCTGCAAGCCATCGAGCGTTACTTCCGGCTGCACATCTGGACCGTTGGTCAGCGTGACTCACAGCACCCTTGGGATGGGCCTGATGTAACGAGCTGCTTCCCTCCGTCCGTAGGGAAAGACTGGCAGTTCACCATCCAGTTCCGCGAGGCAGCGAAGCGCTTTGAGATGATCCCACAGAAAACATATCCGCTCGTCATCCCTTGGGGGAAAGAGGGCAAGACGCTCTGTGATGAATTGCGTGATATGAACAAGTTTGGGATCTTCCCGAAACGATCACATTTTCGCCGTGCTCAGCGTTACACCGTGCAGGTTTATGAACACGAATGGAAGCAACTGGCTGATCGCATCGAGGCCCTTCACGACGGAGCGATTTATCTTCTCATTCATCCCGAAAACGATTATGACGAAGAGTTCGGACTTCGTCCGCCCAACTCTCCCAGTTCACCGACTGCATTCATGGTTTAACATCACGCACTTATGGCCTACGGCATCAAACTCCACGTCTGGGGCGACTACGCCCTCTTCACTCGGCCCGAGATGAAGGTCGAGCGCGTCAGCTATGATGTGATGACACCCTCTGCCGCGCGCGGCATTCTCGAAGCCATCTACTGGAAGCCGCAGTTCCGCTGGAACATCCTCTCCATCGAGGTGCTGCGCCCCATCCGCTTCACCAACATCCGGCGCAACGAAGTCGGCAAGAAAGCCACCACACCCAGCCCAGCGGTCATGGCCGGAGAGCCGGGTAATCTAGGCATGATCATCGAAGACGAGCGCCAGCAGCGCGCCTCCACCCTCCTGCGTGATGTGGCCTACGTCATCCACGCCGAGGTCATCATCAAAGACAGCCGCATGGAGCGCGGTGGCGAGAAACTGCCCGACAACATCGCCGCAGGGAAACACCTCGCTATCTTCAAACGCAAAGCCGACGCCGGGCAGTATCGCCATCATCCTTGCCTCGGCTGCCGCGAGTTCCCCGCAGACTTCGCCTTGCTCACGGACGACGCACCCTCACCGCCCAGCGAACTGCCCGAGGCCGACCGCAACCGCCCCCTCGGCTGGATGCTTCACGACATCGCCTACATCGAGGACAAGAAAGGCCCCGTCATCGAGAGCAACCAAGGCCAGCGCCTCCGCGCCGAGCCGCGCTTCTTCAATGCCGAGATGAAGAACGGCGTCATCACTATCCCGCCCTTCGCAACCTCCAAAGCCTGAACCGCCATGATTCTGCAAGCATTGTATCAGTTGTATGGTCGGCTGGAGCGTGACCGGACATCCGGCTTGCCCAAACCCAATCACAGCATTCAAGACATCAGCTACAAGGTTGTGTTGTCGAATGGCGGCGCGTCATATCAAATTCAAGACATTCGTGGCGCTGTTGTTCGCAGAAGTCGGTCGGGCCGGGAAACAACCGCTCTGGTGCCAATTCAATTGATACTGCCTGGTGATGCCAGAGCATCTGAGCGGTCATACTCACCTTGTGTTCTTTGGGATGACACACGCTTTCTGTTTGGCTGGCACGGCAGGCAGGACGATCAGACCAATAATCGTCGTTGCTTTGAATCGTTCAAGACTTTCCACCTTGCGCATGAGAACGAAGTTGCATCGCTCGGATTCTCGGCGGTTTGCACATTCCTGAAGAAGTGGAAACCGGAGGATGCGCCCAACGATTCGGTGTTGGCGGCGCTGAAGCTTGGGCGCGGAGTATTTCAAATGCAGGGCGAGCCAGCCTATGTGCATGAAGACCCAGCCTTTGTCCGATGGTGGGCGTCACAAGAGCGGACGACTGAGGAGGAACTACGCGGTCAGTGTCTTGTGACCGGGGAGAAGGACGCGGTGATTGCGCAAATTCATCCTGGCATCTTCGACATTCCAGGCGTGCCATACACTGGCGGCGCGTTGGTTTCCTTCAACGAGCGTGCTTATGAGTCATACGGCTTTGTGGACGGACAAGGCTACAACTCACCAGTTTCAATAGACGCAGCATTTCGGTATGCGGCAGCGTTGAACTGGCTGCTCGCGTCAAATCGACAACGATTGCGGGTTGGTGATGCCACCACCGTGTTTTGGACGGATGAGTCATCTCAAGTCGAAACCATGCTGCCGTTCCTCTTGGATTCTGGAAATGCACCACAAGACCCAGCCTTAATCTCGCTGATCAACGCGACACTCGAAAACATCGCGTCGGGTAAGCTTGCTCCATCCTCTTTCGGTAAACCCGAAACGCCATATTTCATTCTTGGTTTGGTGGTCAACAAGGGCCGTCTTTCCGTCCGCTTCTGGCACACCTCAACGCTCGGCGATCTCGCCGCGAATCTGCAAAAGCATCACCGCGATCTCGCCATTGAGCGGCAATGGGATGAGACAAACTCAAGGCACCCGGAGCCGAAAGCACCCGGCATCTACGCATTGTTGAAGCAGACAGCGCGTGATGCGGATGGCATTCCGCCGTTGCTCGGCGGTGCTCTCATTCGTGCCATCCTGCTCGGCACGAACTACCCGGACGCTCTGTTCCAAAAGGTGATGAGCCGGGTGCGTGTGGCGGAGAAGGATCAGAACGGCAATCCCGCCGACCGCGTCAGCTACCTCCGCGCCGCCATCATCAAAGCTTATCTCAATCGCAACCATAACCTGAACCTCACCATGTCACTCGACACCACCCGCACCGACATCGCCTACCTGTTGGGCCGCCTGTTTGCCGTTCTTGAAAAGACGCAGCAGGATGCCTTGCCAGACATCAACGCCACCATCCGCGACCGCTTTTACAGCGCGGCCTCAGCCACGCCCGGCGTGGTTTTTCCGCGCATTTTCCGAACCTACACGCACCACCTCAACAAGGCAGCTGCGGAGTATGGACAGGGCTACAAGGTCAATCGCGAGGTCTTGGTTGGAGAGATCAAGGACAAGTTCGACAACTACCCAATGCATCTCAATCTCCAGCAGCAGGGCCAGTTCGCTATCGGCTACTACCACCAACGAAAAGCCCTTTTCCTGAAAAGAGACAAGCTCGGTGCCGCCCAGGAATAAATCTATCATCAATCTAGAAACTCAGACTTCAAACCTCAACTCCACAACACCATGAACAACCGCTACGACTTCATCTTCCTCTTCGACACCAAAGACGCCAATCC